>JACFNJ010000235.1 GCA_019454865.1 Bacteroidia bacterium | reverse complement strand
GGCTTATTTTATTTTTTAAAACACTAATACCGGAAGCTATAAATTCATTTTTAAATGCTATCCATTGAATCCATAAATAGTAATTGAAACATACAAAAATGCACAGAAGCAAGAATAAAGCAGGGTCGGGGTGTAAATAGCGTAAGCCTTCAATTATAGGGATAAACCCAAGGGATATTAAAACAGTACGTATAACACGTGAAATAGAAAATGTAATTTTGAAACGGATAAATACAAACAGATACGTAATGGCTGTAACAAAAATTTCGGTACTTGCTATTGCTATTGCTGCTCCTACATGTTCATACATCGGTACTAACCAAATATTTAAAATTACATGCAAAATCATCCCACAAAAAACTGAAAACAATAAGTTTTTATCATGACCGGATGCGGATAATATTTGCATTCCAAAAAGATTGTTCAATCCAATACACAGCGGTAGGATTGATAAAATACGCATTGCTAAGGTTGCTTCTAAAAATGCTTTGCCTGAAAGTAACATCAAAAATTCAGGTGCTAAAATACATAAACCAAAAGCAATGGGAATTGCCATGTCAATAATAAAATTAAATGAAGTTTGCAAATGTGCCGGTTGTGTTTCGTTGGCAGCAAATTTTTGAGCTGATTTAGGCTGCAATACAATTCCTAATGCAGATACTAACGGAATACTTATTTTACAAAGTTTCATTGCTGAGGTATATAGTCCAACTGCCGCAGCACTGCTTAAAAAACCAACCCATACGGTATCAAAAACCGTGTACATTGTAATACATACGTTCATTAAAAATATTATAAAAATTGGTTTTAGGTGTGGTAGTATTGCTAAATTAAAAAGTTGAAATTGAATTTGTTTGAAAGCATAGAAAAGATTCCAAATATGTGCTGCTGTGATACTTAAAATGCTAATTACTAAATACGGCATTACATCATCTGGTGTTTGAATAAAACCAATTAAAAAACCGATTGTAACAATGCGAACTACTAAAGACCGGATAGTAATGGTTTTAAAATCTTCCAATCCATAAAATAACCAGTCAATAGATAAAAATCCTGTAATAACTTGTATTGCTGCAACTATTAGATAGGCTTTGTATTCAATTATATTTGTACTGTAATATATTACACAGAAATAAACTAATGTACTTAGTATAGCTGTGATAAAATTAAGTACTAACAATTCGCTTACTAATTTGCTTCGTTTTGCAACATCGTCTTTTACTTTAGCCACTTCACGCAATCCATAAATTGGTATTCCTAGTGAGGCTGTAATCATAAAATATTTACTAAATTGAAGTGCAAAATGTGCATTGCCTAACCCCTGCGGACCAAGTATTCTGGCTATGTATGGGAATATTACAACCGGAAAAACAATATTGCTGATTACTAGCAAAACATTAAATGCAAAATTCCGTTTAACTGATGCCATTGTTGCAGAATGAAACTATTGGTTTTGCATAATACGGAATTTGTTTTATATCATAATTAGCAATGAAATTATGTGCTAATGTAAATTCCTTGTTACTTTTAATTATTTGATATGCTTGTTCAGCTGTGGAAACAATATCTTGTTCGGCTTGTTGTAATAACTCACAAAGACCACCTGTACAATTGCCAATAACGGGTACTCCAAGTAATAAACTTTCGTGTGCAGTTCTGTTCCAGCCTTCATTAAATTTTGTTAAACAAACTGTATAATTACAATTTGCTATCATCTTTAGATAATCAGTAGGTATAAAGTAATTTACTTCATAAGTATTTGTAGTTTGTATTAATGTTTTATCTAATGTAGAGAATATACAGTGATAGCCATCACGATTAAGCATTTCTGCTAAACGGAATATTTCCGGATGTTGTTTCTCTCCATATTGTCCAAGGTAAATTTGCTTTTTTGTTTTTGCTGTTGTTTTGAATTGGGTATAATGTTGTGTGTCGAAAAAGTTTGGAAACAAATGAATTTGTTTGGGATTAATGCCTTCGTTTATGAAAAAATCTTTCCAAAAATTAGCTACAACAACAATTGTTATTTTGGATAAGTTAAGCCTGACTATTGTTTTTAATAACATAAACTGCAATCGGTATAATTGCCCTTTATTCTCGTTTACATCATAGTGATGAAAGACCAAAATTACTTTGCCGTTTGTTACTATACTTTTAAGTAACACAGGAAGTAATAGTCGTTGTACGGTAATGTTTATACCATTGCTTGCATGTTTAAAAGCAAAAAGCCAAAGTTTAAAAATGCTGAAAATTCCGTTGGTGTTTTTATTGTATCGAAATTCGGAAAGTGGTAACTGTAATACATTACTTAGTGTTTCGGCAAGTTTAGTTTCGTGCATATAGCCGCCTGTTGGTGTAGTGCCATGTGAGATATATTGCAACGATTTTTTTTGCATGGTTTATTTCATCAGAAATATTTTACCAACTTGATTGCTGAAAAATTTATCACCGGTAGTTTCTCTGTGTTCCAATGCTTCTTTGTCAATACGTGTAATTACTTTATATAAATATACGCCATTAGCCAAACGATCGCCATAGTTGTCTGTACCATCCCAACTGTATTGGCTTATGTTTTGTCCAATTTTCATTGGGCCAAAATCGTCTTGTGTTATTTCTTTCACAATTTTACCGGAGACTGTCATTATTCGAATTAGTAATCTATCTGGAGGGATAGTTCCAGTTACGGTGAACACAAATTTTATATTGGTTGTAGCCGGATTAGGATATGGATAGAAATTTGTAATACTTGATTTAGTTGTAACATTAAAATCAACCTCGTAAAAATTACTTCCCGATAAATTTCCGCTTGCATCTTTACTCAATACTTTAAGGCTGTACATGCCTTCCTCTGCAAGTAAAGGTTTGTATTCTAATAATGCTTTGTTTTGCGAATTGCTTGCCGGAATAAACTGCATTTCATTACTACCAATACTTACTTGTTGGTAATCGGTTTGTGATGGTTTGCGTAGATAAACTACAAACGATGAAGTGTCGTTTTGTAATTTAAATTTACTGTCATCTTTTGAAGTGATTCGAATGGTAGTTTTGGGTGATACAAAATCTCCGTTTATAATTCGGAAACCATCAAACGTAACATCCAAAACGGGATTAATTTTATCTGCTTTTACATCA
>JACFNJ010000234.1 GCA_019454865.1 Bacteroidia bacterium | reverse complement strand
ACTTCATTGCTTTGAAAAATTGCTATTGCATTAGGTTTAAGTGTTGCAGTAAATCTTTTTCTGTTATCTATAAAAAGTTGTTTATCTATTAATTTATATTTTTTCATATGTAAATGTATTTAAGATTCTTGATTGTTGAGTTGCTTTTCATTAAAAAATGTTTTTTGCCACAATAGGATAATTACAAAACCAATACTGATAGCGGCATCGGCAAAATTGAATACGGGTCTGAAAAATTCAAAATCTTCACCGGCCCAAAATATCCAATTATCGGGTATTGTAGTTTGTATGATAGGAAAATAAAACATATCTACCACACGCCCATGAAACCAATCGTCATACCCAAAAAGTTTTCCGTAAAAAATGCTGTCAATTATATTTCCTAAAGCACCAGCTAATATTAATGCCCATGAAAAAATAAACCATTTGTTGCTTTGTTTTTTACTTAAATCAAAAATATACCAACAAATAAATCCAACTGCTACAACTCGAAAAAGAGTAAGCAATATTTTACCACTTTTACCACCAAACTCCAATCCGAAAGCCATACCATAATTTTCGGTAAAATGTATTCTGAACCATTTTCCTAAAACCATAATTTCTTCACCAAGATAAAAGTGCGTTTTAATGTAAAATTTTATAAGCTGATCAATAAGTAAAACTCCGCATACTACTGCAGCCGGCATTGTTAGTTTTTTGTACAACATTGATTTTTATTAACGTGAAGGCAAAAGTATTAAAAATGTTGGTAGCTGCTAAAAAAATCAGCGTATTAATTTATTATTATGAATAGGTATAAATGAAAGGTAATAAAAGTAAATAAGTGATAAAAATCCCTTTTAAGTTGTATGAATAAACATAAATTTGTGGTGTGATAAAATGGTGGAAAATTACAGGAGCAGTATTGGTTTTGTACTCGCTTATTTGGGGTTTATATACGCCCATCCCGCAATTAGCAATATTGGAAGAAAGTATTCGTAATTTATTTTATCATGTTCCCATGTGGTTTAGCATGATAGTAATACTTACCGCTTCCATGTATCATGCCGTGCTGTATTTAGCTAAAGGCAAAATTGAATCGGATGTAAAATCGGCTGAGTATGCTAAAACCGGTTTACTATTTGGTTTAATGGGAATAGTAACCGGAATGTTGTGGGCAAAGCATACCTGGGGAGCTTATTGGACAAACGACCCCAAATTAAATAGTGCCGCAATAGGATTGCTAATGTACTTTGCATACTTAGTATTGCGTAGCAGTATTGAAGACGAAGAAAAACGTGCACGTGTTTCGGCTGTTTACAATATATTTAGTTTCCCCATTTATATAGTATTGATTTTTATATTGCCTCGCTTAACATCAAGTTTACATCCGGGCAACGGTGGTAATCCTGGTTTTAATTCATACGATTTAGACAGCAAACTCCGATTGGTATTTTACCCGGCAGTATTGGGCTGGATTTTAATTGCATTTTGGGTTGCTGATTTGGGAATACGTACAACATTTTTAGAAAAGAAAAAAGAAGAACATGCATAACATATTAACTATTTTATTACAAGCACAAACAAATGCTATTTCAGGTAAAATTGAAGTGGTAATAGCTGTAATTGCAGCATTATTTGTAGGTGTAGTTGCCTATTTAGTTTATTTGGATAAAAAAATAAAAAAATTGGAAGACAAGTAATCATGAAAAAAATACATATTATATTAATCGCATTAATAGCTGTTGCAATTGGCGCAATACTAAGTACCTATGGCGATGCAAGTACGTATGAAGGTTTTGATAAAGCTGCCGAAAATCCGGATAAGGAATACCATGTAGTAGGAGTATTAAACAGAGATAAACCACGTGAGTATAATCCACAACAAGATGCAAACTTATTTACTTTTTACTTGATAGATGAAAAAGGAAAGGAGAGTAAAGTGGTGTACAGAGCTCCCGAGCCACAAGATTTTGAACGCAGTGAAAAAGTAGTAATTGTAGGTAAGATGAATGGCGATTACTTTGAGGCAAATAAAATATTACTTAAATGCCCAAGTAAATACAACGAAGGACAAGTGCCACAAACTTAATTACCTATTCAATCCCTCGTTCAATAACTTCACCTACTTGCTCAACGCTTAATCGTTTAGCTAATATTTTCTTGTCTTTGCCTAAAAGGTAAATTACCGGTGTGCTATACACATCGTATAACTTTCTGTATTTTGAGTTGTTGTACAAATCACTCACATTAATCCAAGGTAATTTGTGTTGAGCTACATATTTAAACCAATCATCAGCAGTTGGCGTAAGGCTTACGGCATATACTTCAAAATATTTTCCGCCATCATATTTTTGTTTATTTAGTCTTTCATAGAGTTTTTGAAGGTGTGGTATTTCTTCTTTGCATCTGCCACAGTTAGCATCCCAAAAAATAACTAATGTATATTTCGATTTAATTTTGTGTAACTCGCGTATATTCCATGCGGTATCCGGCATTGCAAGGTTTGGCCCTATCAATCCAATTAAATTATTTTCAGTTTTTTCTACCTTATCAGCAATCTTATATCGTAGTGTTTCATCAACCCAATATGCAATAGTACTATCGGCATAATATTTTTTTGCCATGTGCACAAATACAGCATCCATACCCATGTATTGTGAGGTCTCGTAATGGTTGGTAATCCAAAAGATTGCCCATTTACTTATTTCTCTACTGTTGTGTTTTAGTGCTGCACCTACTATTTTATCGGCAGCTTTATTTATGCTATCCGGTATTTGTATTATTACCTTTGTTATGTAATAAATAATGCGTCCGGCAAAAACTGGAGTATATACAATCCTATCGTCAGAAAAATCGAAATTATCAAGAAAGTGCTCTTTGTAGTAATTGTAAACAAATGCCGAATCTTGTTTGCCATTTTCTAAAATAGGTGCTTCCGGAATTTTTGGGTCACGCATCATTAAAAATGTTTTTGCAAGCAAAAATTTTGGTTTTGTATTAATTACTTCGGTGCGGTAATCGGTAAGTTTTGCTTCTAATTCTGCTATTTTCTCTCTGTTCTTTCTAAGTTCGGCTGTATCGTTTTTTTCTTTGGCTGATTTGTATGCCTTTTCGTATGGTGCTAATTCAGTAGCTATTTTTGAAGTGAATTTGCTGTATTCAAAA
>JACFNJ010000233.1 GCA_019454865.1 Bacteroidia bacterium | reverse complement strand
TCAAATATCCTTTATAAGTAGGCTTTGAAAAATATGCAATTAAAATTCCTAATACGCCAACCAAAAAAGCACCTAAAAAAATATATTTAAACTTTGCTTTAAAAAACTCAAACAAATCTTGAATAAGTTTAATTACATCCGCAATAGAAATAAATTTATTTGTTGATTCAGTATTCATCGTTTTGTTTTTATTCTATTTCGTTAAGGTTAATACCAATACCATTAGTGTAGTAATACTTGTTGCAATTCCAACAATTTCAGATACTGATGTACGTTGGCGTTCTTGCTTTGTTGGAACAATAATTTCTGCACCCGGTTTTATTTTTGGATGAAATGTTATAAATAAAAATCGCTTGGATGCTTTAGCTGAACCATTTGCATAAACTACATAGGTTCGTTTTTTAAATGCACGCTGAGAATAACCACCGGAACCACGTATGTATGAAGCACAGCTTTTAAACTGTGAATATGGTATGCGAACCGGATATAATACTTCTCCGCTAACTTTTACCGTTTGCTTTACTGATGGAATACTTATTAAATCACCATCTTCAACTAACAAATCATATTTACTTCCTGGATTATCTAATACTTTTTTCAAATCAATTCCTACTATTGTTGTTAAACTACCCACTTCCCTATCTATTATAGCTTGTAAACGTGAGGTATCTTTTGTTTCTTTTGTAAGAGCTTCAATTTTTTGCTGACGAATAATCTTTTCGGCTTCTGTCAATTGTTTTGTACGAATTAACGTTGCACCATTAATAAATGCAAAATCATTAGCACCACCTGCACGTTTCAATACATCCGAAATTTTATCTGTTTATGATGAAATGGCAAATACGCCCGGATAATTTACTTCACCCTCAATACGTATTGTTTTTTGTGTTGAGTATCCCGGTATTGAATACACTGTAATTAAATCAAATGGTTCTAAATGTATATCTTTTGTATTTTTTAAATCCTCTGTTACTTCATAGTTAATTATCGTTGCTGATTCTTTACTTACAACAGAGCCATCATTCATAAACCTACGAGCAATTTCAATCTTTTTCCTTGAAGCATTTTCTTTCAAACCACCCGCTGCCACTATCAAATCTTCTACACGTGCATTTTCTGCATAAGGATATTTTCCGGGGTTTAATACTTCACCTTTAATTTCAATATTGTATTCTTCTTTTAATGCCAATTTTGAATTGATTGTAATCATGTCCTCCCGTTTTAACTCAATGTCTTTACTTCCGTTTAATATTTCATTTAAATCAACACTTATTATTTCAGTTGAATTATCTTCCAACAAACGATACACAATGGCTCGTGTGGTAAAGGCATCTTCTTTTAACCCATCGGCTTTCTTTATCAATTTTGACAAGGTCATACCTTGCTCCAATGCATAAGTACCCGGACGAAAAACAGCACCATTTATTATCACTCTATTTTCATATCTGCTAATAATTTTACCTATTTCAAATACATCACCGGTTTGTGGTATAAACATCGAAAGCATTTCGTTAGGTATATCGGCAACACTTTTTTCTTTACCGGTATTTCTGGTAACTTTTATGCGTTCTTTATAGGCAACATCGGTATATCCTCCGGCATATTTTATTAATGCCGATAAAGGCTCTCCATTTTTACATTCATAAAATGCAGGACGTTTTATTTCACCAACAAGCTCTACACGTGTTTCGTAAGCAGGAATTTTTATAACGTCTTGATCATTTAAACGAATGTTATTTTTCAATTCACCTTTCATCAAAAAGTCATAAATATCAATGTTTGCAAGGGGTTTTCCGTTACGTATTATCATTATATTTCGGAATGAGCCATTTTGATTAGGACCACCACTTGCATATAATGCATTAAATACTGTAGCTAATGAAGGTAATGTGTATGTACCAGGTGTATTTACTTCGCCAATAATGTGAATTTTTATACTACGTATTGCACCTAGCGTAATATTAACAGAAGTATTGCCTTGTGAAATTTCGGAATAAATACCGCGCAGTTGTGTGATAATTTTTCGCTTGGCTTGTTCAATGGTTGAACCCGCAACTTGCACCGGTCCAACAATTGGAATGCGTATGTACCCTTCGGGGGTTACTTTTAGCTTGTATGTTGCTTCATTATAACCGTAAATATCAATTACCAATTCATCATCCGGCCCCAACATATAGTTAGCAGGCGTTGCAATTTTAAGGTTAGGCTCAAACGTTAAGTTTGTGGTATTAAATAAATCATCACCAAATATTCTTTTCTCTGTTTGTTTTGGTGTTTTCCTTGGAGTTGAAGTTTCGGTAGTACTACGCGAAATCTCTGTTTCAGCAGGTTCGGAGGTATTTACTATTTGTTCTATTCGGGCGCGTAATTTTTGAGCTTCGGTGGCCGGCATTTTCCGTTGTATAGCAATTTTCTCAATTTGCTCTACACTATAGCCACTATTTTTAAACTCACCCATAAATTGCTTGATTTGGTCATCACTCAATTCATCTACTTTTACATTAGAAAGATTTTTAACAGATATATTGCTTTGCTGAGCAACCGAATAAACTACTGATAAGCTGAAAAATAGAAAAAATACTACTTTGCTAATTTTATTAACCATATATATTAACTATGCAAGCAAAAATACCAATAAAACTATCTTAAACAAGTACGTATTTATTGGTAAAATACTCGTTACTGGGTTGCAAAAGTATTTAAAAATTATACTTACTACACAATAACAATTCTATAATACACGAATAGATTGCTGTTTTATTGTACTTAAACACAATTTCCTAAGCATTAAATTCCCAATCAAGCATGTACTTAAACGATTTTCAAATCCAAAGCTATGCTAATACACGCAAATACTTTATGGAAGTAAGAAATAAATAAAATTTGTATTCTTGTAGCCTCAAAAAAATTAAAGTGAACAAAAAAGCATTATTCGTATCTATACTTATTTTATTTAACATCTTTACACTATTAGCTCAAACCGGTGAGGTGCGGGGCTTTGTGTATGACAAAGAAAATGGCGAGCCTATTATTTTTACAAATGTTTTTATACAAGAACTTATGCTTGGCAAAGCTACTGACATAAACGGGTTTTATGCTCTAACCAAACTAAAAGAAGGTAAGTACACCCTTAAATGTGTAGCTTTGGGTTACGACACAGCATCGGTACAAATTACTA
>JACFNJ010000232.1 GCA_019454865.1 Bacteroidia bacterium | reverse complement strand
GGTGTAATGGTAAATTGGCGTACACCACTAAAAGAAATGCCAATAGGAAAAGGAAAAACCATACAAGAAGGAAAAGATATAGCTATTTTATCAATTGGTACGGCAGGAAATTTGGCAATTGATGCAGTAAAAAAATTAAAAGAAGAGAATATTAATATAGGGTTGTACGATATGCGTTTTGTAAAACCTATTGATGAAGATATATTGCATCAGGTATGTAAACAATACAAAAAAATAATAACTGTTGAAGACGGTACAATTGTAGGAGGCTTCGGAAGTGCAGTGTTAGAGTTTATTGCAAAATTTAATTACGATATATCTGTAAGCATGCTTGGTATGCCCGATTCAATTGTAGAACATGGAGAACAACCGGAGTTGTACAAAGAGTGTGGTTACGATGCAAACAGTATTATTAAAAATGTAAAGAAATTGTTACTAGGTAAAGTATTAATTTAATTACCTAAGTTTAAACTTTAAATTCCTATGAAAAGACATAGAAGCATTTTCATACTATCTTTAGTAGTCATACTTTTTTCATGTAGTAATAAGCGGTTTGCTTACCGTAAAACGGTTGCTGTTGATACAGAGAAATCAATTGTATTAGTAAAGAAAACAAGTAAAGCAAATGTGACGGAGGTTAAGACAGAAGATGTGCTTGCAATTTCTCTTGCTGATAAAATAATTGACTCCATTTCTGTATTACATGAAAAACCAATTATACAAACACAACAAAAATCTATAATTAAAGCATATACTTTTAAGCCGATAACATTACAAGAAGACACCTTAAAAAAGAAAAAATATAATTTCGATACAGAATCTGAACAAGGTACCGGTACACATGATACTTATGCTATTTCTGGATTTGTACTTACTTTATTAGGCTTCTTAGTGGGACTTACGTTTATACCCGGATTGATATTAAGCATAATGGGGTTAAAGTCAAAAAAGTACAAAGGATTTGCAATTGCAGGAATAGTGATTAGTGCTGTAGTTATTTTACTTTTGGTTTTATTTTTAATTTTACTCATACAGGCGTTACGAAACTGGAATTAGTTCTATTTTCCAAAAATTGATTTTTATTTAATAACTAACTTTACTTGGTAAAACATATTTGTATATTCGTTTATTATGGACATTAGTAAGTTAAAAAGAGTTGCTGTATTGGGAGGTGGAAGTTGGGGTACCGCTTTAGTTAAAATTCTTACCGAGCAGTTGAAGAATAATACCGGAAAGATAGACTCAATGTATTGGTGGGTAAGAAATCAAGAAACAGTTGAGTATATACAAGCTAATAAACATAATCCTAAATATGTTAGTTCGGTTGAAATTCATCCTGAATTGATAACCATAACAGCTGATATAAGTAAAGCAATTGCAAATGCCGATTTGATTGTTATGGCAATACCATCTGCATTTTTATATGATGCATTTAAGAGCGTAAAAAAAGAAAGTTTAAGGGATAAATATTTCATTTCGGCTATTAAAGGATTATTACCGCATAGCAAGCAGATAGTAGCAGATTTTATGATGAGTGAATTTGAAATTCCTCACGAAAATTTATTAGTTATTTCCGGCCCTTGCCATGCAGAAGAAGTGTCAGCCGAAAAACTATCTTACCTTACCATTGCAGGAAAAAACAATTCGATTGTTTCTTTTTTTGCATCATTATTAGCATGTAGATTTATTAAAACAGTAGTATCTGAGGATATAACAGGAACTGAATATGGTGCAGTGTTAAAAAACATTTATGCTGTTGCAAGTGGTATCTGCCATGGGTTAAACTATGGGGATAACTTTCAGGCTGTTTTAATAAGTAATGCTATTCGCGAAATGGAGGCGTTTTTATATAAAGTTCAGGCACATCCTCGTGAGATAAATCATTCGGCATATTTAGGAGATTTGTTAGTTACTGCATACTCACAACATAGTAGAAACCGAACATTTGGCAATATGCTGGGTAAAGGTTATTCTGTTCAATCAGCACAGTTAGAAATGAACATGATAGCTGAAGGGTATTATGCTACAAAAAGCATGTTTGAGTTGAATAAGGATGTGTTGCATGTTGATATGCCAATTGCAGAAGCCGTTTATAATATTATTTATAAAAACGAACCGGCAAAACAGGAAATAGAAAAGTTGAGTCATAAACTTATTTAAGCTATTACTTTACTTTTTTTGGTTATAAAACTCTAAGCTTAAAATGTTGTTTTGCTTGTTCAGTTCTGAAAAATACAATACCTATATAAAATAAATCTACGGTAACATTTACTCTTGGGTGTTGTTTTATTTCTTCCCATGCATTTGTCATTCCATCGCTCCAATAGATGTCGTCAAAAATTAATACCGTTTGTAAGGTCGCTTTATTTAATAGTTGATTGAAATAATTTAATGTTGCCTCGTAGGTATGATTACCATCTATAAATGCAAAATCAACTATCTCTGTTTTAGATAATACATCAGGAAGTATTGTATCAAAGTTTCCTTCCAATATCTTTACTTTTGCAGAGTAAGGAATTTCCTTTAAATGATTTCTGGCTATAGATGCTAATTCCGGTGCCCCTTCAATACTTATCAACTCAGCTTTATCAGTTAATGCGCTTGCAATGTAAAGTGTAGTAAATCCTAAAGATGTACCAAATTCAATAGAAAAATTCGGTTTAAGCTTATCAATTATCCGATGAATAATTTGTGCTATACGTTTAGGTTTGGCGTGTTTTTGTGTAAAATATCCAATCGTTTTTTTTACTGTTTTTCCGTTGTTTCCGTTTGCCCCAAAATCCAATTGTGTAATATATTGTGTGCTGTTTCGTGCTTTTTTTCTAATACGTTCTATAGCGATATAAATTGGTTTTTGGTTTTTTTCTTTTGCAATACATGTGTTGTATAAATCGAACACAAATGGAGAGTGCAACACATCAATACGTGTTGCACTCAAGTAATGGGTTAAAAAATGCTTTATAAAATGATAATTTAAACGCAAAGGTTAAGCATCGTTTTTAGGTGCTTGTTTCATAAAATCACGAATAACTTTTAGTTTGTCATTCAATTGTTGAATTTGTTTTTGCGCACCTTTTATTTTATCAGTTATTTGCACTACCATTGGGTTGTCTGCAGATGCTTTTGAGAAGAATCCGAGATTGTTTTCCCAGGTATCAATATCGGTTTTCAAACCTCTAAGTTTGT
>JACFNJ010000231.1 GCA_019454865.1 Bacteroidia bacterium | reverse complement strand
GTAAGAGCTGCAATTAACATAGCCACACCTGCACGAATATCAGGAGAACTCATGGTTATGCCACGTAATTTAGTTTCGCGATTGCTACCAATTACAACTGCACGATGCGGATCGCACAAAATAATTTTTGCACCCATATCAATCAGGTTATCTACAAAAAACAACCTACTTTCAAACATCCATTGGTGTATCAACACACTACCTTTGGCTTGGGTTGCAGTAACTAATGCAATTGAAATTAAATCCGGTGTAAATGCAGGCCAAATACCGTCTTTAATTGTTAATATACTTCCATCTATTAACGATTGAATTTTATAATTGGGTTGTGTTGGTATAAAAATATCATCTCCTCTAAATTCCATTTCTATTCCCATTTTTTGGAATGTATTTGGTATAATACCTAAATCAGGAATTGAACAATTTTTTATTAATATTTCAGATTGTGTACTTGCTGCTAAACCTATAAAAGAGCCTATCTCAATCATATCCGGCAGCATACGATGTACACATCCATTTAATGACTCCACACCAGTAATTGTAAGCAAATTGGAGCCAACACCGGAAATTTTCCCACCCATACTGATAATCATTTTGCACAATTGCTGTAGGTAAGGCTCGCAAGCAGCATTGTATATTTGTGTTGTACCGGGGGTTAATACAGCAGTCATTAATATATTAGCAGTTCCGGTTACTGATGCCTCATCCAACATGATAGTAGTGCCACGTAAGTTTTTTGCATCAATGCGATAAAACTTTTCCTCCCGGTTATGTTCAAATGTTGCACCTAATGCTTCAAACCCACGCAAGTGCGTATCTACCGGTCTTCTTCCTATTTTATCTCCACCGGGCTCAGGTATATAGGCCATACCAAATCGAGCCAATAATGGCCCAATTATCATAATTGAACCGCGTAAAGCAGCACCTTTTACCTTAAATTCTTTGCTTCGCAAATATTCCAAATTAACCTCACGTGCTTCAAAGGAATACGTATCATCCGAAACTTTTTGAATTTGTACACCCAAATCACCAAGTAATTCAATTAGCTTGAGCACATCGCGTATTTGCGGAATATTTTGTATTGTTACTTTTTCAGCAGTAAGCAATACCGCAGAAATTATTTGCAACGCTTCGTTTTTTGCACCTTGTGGTATAATTTCTCCTTTTAACGGATTGCCGCCTTTAACTATAAATGAACTCATTGTTTCTATTTTTAATTGTTGCATACGAATTAAAAGATTAATACCCGATGCCAATAAAATTACAGCTGTTATATTTTACACGAAATGCTGTTAATTGTCTATATTATTTGGTTGATAGAAGTATCGCTTATTTAGAAATCATACAAATCCGGCTAAAAAACTTTAACGAGATTTTATCAGAATAACTTTACTGTAAAAAAAATGAATATATTTGCCTTTTAATGAAGCTACTCATTACAAACGCAGTGGTGTTCGACCCACAATCTGCTTACCATCGCAAAAAGGTTGATATTCTTATTTCAAACGGTTTAATCGAATCTATCCAGCTTTCATCTACTAAAAACAATTCCAACTCAAGTAAAGTATTTGATGCAAAAGGAGCAAGCATAAGCCCCGGATTTGTAGATATGCGTGCTGCATTACGTGAACCGGGTTATGAGTTTAAAGAAGACTTGATAAGTGCAGCAAATGCCGCTTCAGCCGGTGGATATACTTCCGTTTGTGCATTGCCCAATACATTACCTATTACACAAAACAAATCGGATATTGAGTTTATCAAACAACGTGGATTGGAATTACCTGTTCATCTTTTGCCTTATGGCGCTGTAACTAAAAATACAGAAGGACAAGAAATGAATGAACTGTATGACATGAAACAAGCCGGTGCAGTAGCTTTTACAGATGGCAATAAATGTTTGATGCATGCAGGTGTAATGATGCGAGCAATGCTTTACAGTAAAATTTTCGGAGGGTTAATATTATCACATGCCGAGGATGCAAACCTAAGTGCAGGCGGAAGAATGCACGAAGGAAAAGTTAGTGTTAATTTGGGATTGAAAGGAATCCCTAATATGGCAGAAGAAATTATCATTGCACGCGATATTGAATTGGCTAGATACACACAAGCAGCCTTACATTTTTCGCACATAAGCAGCAAAGGAAGTGTTGAATTAATAAAAAAAGCTAAAAAACAAGGTTTGCCCATTACCTGCGATGTAGCCGTAGCCAACCTGATTTATACAGATGAGGCACTTACTGAATTTGACAGTAACTACAAACTTACTCCTCCATTACGTAGCAAAACCGACCAAAAAGCATTGTGGGATGCTTTAGCTGATGGAACAATTGATTGCATCGTAACTGACCATACACCGGAAGATGTAGAACACAAAATACTTGAGTTTGAATATGCCGCAAAAGGAATGATAATGCTACAAACTGCTTTTAGTTTGTTACACAAATACAAACCTGCTACAATTGAAAATGAAACAATAATTAATGCACTAACAACAAATCCGCGCAAAATACTCAATCAACCAAGCATAAAAATAGAAGCCGGCAGTAAAGCGGAATTATGCTTGTATGATGAGAAAAAAGATTGGATATACTCTACTGAAAATAATTACTCAAAAAGCATTAACAGCCCAGCACTCAATCAAACATTACCTGTAAAAATTATTGCTACTATTAACAAAGACAAATTATATAAACACAACTAATGAGCAATGCTATACAAGCTGTTTCAGCTTTAATAAATTCATTTGCATCAAATGAAGTATTAGCCCAATCCATATCCTCAGTATTTGTTTCTAAAGAGGATTTTATGACGAAGGTAAAAACATTTGATGAAACCTTTTCAGCGCATCCATCACATGAAGCTATCCAAGAGTTTGCCTTTGATTTATTAATGACGCATCATTTAAGCAATATAGATAATGAAGAAGATTATTTTGAAACTGATGAATGGTTAAAAATAGAAGACAAAACTATAGACCGCGGAACCGAATTATTAAATATCTTATTGTATATAAGTGAGGCTAAAGATTCGGATGCACCTATAACTATTGAAGATTTTTTATATGAATTTTTATTGGTGGACGAAGATGAATTTCAGGACGAACACCGCATATACGAAAGTTTTATTGCAAATCAGGAGTTGGTTGATGAAGATGTAGAAAGCATATTGGAAGTAGCTGAGTCTATTCCGGAAAACGAAGAAATAAAAGAGCTGTTTATT
>JACFNJ010000230.1 GCA_019454865.1 Bacteroidia bacterium | reverse complement strand
CTTTCAAAATTGCTTCGTTTGATTCTGTTGTATCTGTTCGCGCTCCAATATGAAATACAAATTCAACTAAACGATGATTGTTTGCAATCCAATCTTCCAAATCTGTACGATTTACTTTTTGACTAAACTTTTTCCCAACAATGTTTTCTTCCCTTATAGCCATTCCAAAATCATCTACCAATACCAAATCGTTAAATCCGGCTTGATTAAGCTTGGCTACCAAACAACTTCCAATAAAGCCCTCGGCTCCCGTGATTATTATCATATCATCTTAATATATTATTCAAAAATAAACAATTGTATTAAAACAACACTTTATACAAATACTTATTGGAATAAATTACTTCTCTGTTTAATACATTTAAATTAACAACATACTTAAATGCTACTCTTTAAGGTATGCGAACCAAAAGTTCCAAACGCAATACTTCTACTATTTTTAATAATGTATCCAATGAAGGATTTCCCTTACCACTTTCAATATTGTTAATACTTCGTAAATGTACGCCACTTTTTTCTGCTAATTCTTTTTGGGAATACCCCAGAGCATCTCTTCTTTTTCGAATAATAAGTGCAATTATTTCTGCATTCATTTTTCAAATATGTATTTTATTACACATTAAGTCAAATAATTCTGCATTTTTATAAATTTAATGTGTATTATATTGCACTACTTAAATTTAATAAAATATTATTTTACCTGATTTTCTGCAACTTATGTTTTTGTGAAAATTTATACTTAGTCAGACTTAAGTAGCTAATAAAAATTTGATAGATTTTTGCATCATAAAAATCAAAACCACATGATATCATTACGCTTTAGTGCGATAGAAAAAATTCTAAATCGCCCAAACATTTCGGTTAAGACACCTTCAACAAAAATCTCTGACTACTTTAATTCCAATGTTTTCAATGATTTTGCAATGAAAAACTTCTTGGATAAAGAAGCTTACGAGGCAGTAGTTAGTGCTATCAAACATGGTGAAAACATTGACAGAGAAATGGCAAATCAAGTAGCATCAGGTATGAAAAACTGGGCTATTAGCCATGGCGTAACACATTTTACACATTGGTTTCAGCCATTAACAGGAACCACAGCAGAAAAACATGATGCATTTTTCGACCCTGTTGAAGACGGGAGGGCAATTGAAAAATTTGCAGGAAATGCCTTAGTACAACAAGAACCGGATGCGTCAAGTTTTCCTAATGGTGGTTTAAGAAATACTTTTGAAGCAAGAGGTTATACCGCTTGGGACCCATCATCACCGGCATTTATTATTGAAATAGAAAATGCAAAAACATTATGTATCCCAACAATATTTGTATCCTATACCGGTGAAGCATTAGATTATAAAGCACCATTACTTAAAGCATTAAATGCTGTAGAAACCGCAGCAGTAGATGTATGCAGCAGCTATTTTGACAAAAATGTAAATAAAGCAACAGTATCTTTAGGTATTGAGCAAGAATATTTTATTGTGGATCAAGCATTCTTCCATGCTCGCCCGGATTTGATGCTTACCGGAAGAACACTATTAGGACGTGCACCTGAAAAAGGGCAACAACTGGAAGACCATTATTTTGGTACCGTACCACCACGCGTGCTAAATTTTATGCTTGAGTTTGAAACGGAGTGTTATAAATTAGGAATACCATTAAAAACAAGACACAATGAAGTAGCTCCCGGCCAGTTTGAATGTGCCCCAAATTTTGAAGAAGCCAATTTAGCAATTGACCACAACCAGCTATTAATGGATGTAATGGAACGTGTTGCAAAACGCCATGGATTGGAGGTACTGTTACACGAAAAACCATTTGCAGGTGTTAATGGAAGTGGCAAACACAACAACTGGAGCATCATAAGCAATGGAAATGTAAACTTATTTGCCCCGGGCAAAACACCACATAATAATTTACAATTTTTAACATTCTTTATCTGTGCAATAAAAGCAGTACATACACATGCCGATTTGTTACGTGCAAGTATTGCTACTGCTTCCAACGATCATCGTTTAGGCGCAAATGAAGCACCACCTGCAATAATGTCTGTGTTTATAGGAACTCAGCTCACCTCCGTATTAAACGACTTTGTTTCAGAAAATAAAAAGGAAAGCAAAACTGCATCAAAAACCAGTATTAATATCAAAAAAATACCGGAAATATTATTGGATAATACTGATAGAAACAGAACGTCTCCATTTGCATTTACAGGAAATAAATTTGAATTTAGAGCAGTAGGTTCATCTGCTAATTGCGCTAATGCAATGATTATTCTTAATACAATAATGGCTGAACAGCTTAAACTGTTTAAACAAGAAGTGGATGAACTAATAAAACATGGTACTAAAAAAGACGATGCTATATTAAAAACATTGAAAGAATACTATTTAAGCAGTAAAAACGTACTATTTGAAGGAAATGGGTATGGTGAAGAGTGGGCAATTGAGGCCAAGAAAAGAGGACTTAGTAATATCAAAACAACTCCTGAAGCACTTAACGCTTATATCTCTGAAAAATCGAAAAAAGTATTATTAAACAATAAAATTTTTGATGAACGCGAATTGGAAGCAAGGTACGAGATAATGCAAGAGATGTACATCAAAAAAATTGAAATAGAAGCAAAAGTTATCGGGCAGTTAGCAGCATCGCATGTGCTCCCGGCAGCTATTGAGTTCCAAAGCAGAATTGCAAAATCGGTAGCCAATATGAAAGCTGCAGGATTAGCAAAATCAAACTACCAAACACAAATTGAGCTTATCCAAATGATAGCTAAACACATTGCAACAATTGATGAGGGTTTAAAATCACTTGCAATTGAAGCAAAGAATGCGAATTCATTGAAAAACACACAAAAAAGAGCAATGGCATATTGTAATAAAGTTAAGCCGATTTTCGATACGATAAGAAAAGCTAGCGACTCGTTAGAGTTTTTTATTGATGACGAATTGTGGAAGTTACCTAAATACCGCGAAATGCTATTTTTAAAGTAATTTCCCTTGATTTTAGATAAAAATAAAAATCTACTTGATTAATTAATTTCTTTGTGTTTATATTAGCCTCTGCAATTTGGCAAACCAACAGCTGAAATGCATACTAATATAAACACAGTTAAAACATGAAAAAAAGTACTTTACTTTTCCCTACTTTACTTATTGTAATTGTTTCATTCTTATATGCTTGCGGCTCATCAAAACCTAAAGGAAGTATGCAGGCTGCACGAGCAGCA
>JACFNJ010000229.1 GCA_019454865.1 Bacteroidia bacterium | reverse complement strand
ATTTAGAGGTACAACCGGAAGTTTAGAGTCAAGTAGTGTAACAAATGTTGAATTTATACCTACAGCTGCTAACCAATGGCGTACCATTTCTGTTGATCTTACCCCATATGTGCACATGAAAAACGCCAGAATCCGATTTGAGTTTTCAAATCGTAGAGGGAATAATATTTTTATAGATGACTTTACTATTAGCAATTCTACAGGAGTAAATGACAATCTTAAAAAAGAAATGGCATTTAATTTAATCCCAAATCCAATGAATGAAATTGCTTATGCTCAATTTGAGTTAAAGCAAGCACAACCAATAGAAGTATCTTTATATGATATAACAGGAAGAAAAGTTTCAACCATTGAGCAAGGAGAAAAAAATGCCGGAATTTATAGTTTGCCAATAAATAGAGGACCACTAAGTAACGGAATATACTTGCTTGAAGTTAAAACAAATACAGGTTCATTTACACATAAACTTGTTGTAAATTAAAAAAAATTGTAAAGTGCACCGCGAAACAGTGAAGTTGTCTTCACTGTTTTTTTAATTAATTTAAGACTATAGAATTGTGTTATGACAAAGAATTTAGTTATAGTGGAGTCGCCTGCAAAGGCAAAAACAATTGAAAAATTTCTGGGTAAAGATTATACTGTCCATAGTTGTTTTGGACATATTCGCGATTTAGCAAAAGGGGATGATGCAATTCAAATAAATAAAAACTTTGAACCGATTTATGAAGTTTCTGCTGATAAGAAGGCTGTTGTATCAAAATTAGCCGGATTAGCAAAAGGCGCAGAAACTGTTTGGCTTGCATCCGATGAGGACAGGGAAGGAGAGGCTATTTCGTGGCATCTTAGTGAAGTGTTAAAACTGAAGCCTGAAAATACAAAACGGATTGTTTTCAATGAAATAACTAAACCTGCTATATTAAAAGCAATTGAAAACCCTCGTACTATTGATTATAATTTAGTAAATGCACAACAAGCACGAAGAGTATTAGATAGATTAGTGGGTTTTGAATTATCGCCCGTGCTGTGGAAAAAAGTAAAAGGCAGTTTAAGTGCAGGCAGAGTTCAATCGGTAGCTGTTCGATTAATTGTAGAGCGCGAAAGAGAAATAACAAACTTTGAATATACTTCTTCATTTAAAATAGTTGCATACTTTAAAGTAAATGGTAAAGAGATGGAGGCTGAATTGCCTAAGCGATTTGAAACCGAAGCAGAGGCACAAAAGTTTCTGGAAACATGCAAAAGTGCTGAGTTTTCAATTCAAAATTTGGAAGTAAAGCCTGCTGAAAAATCTCCGGCACCTCCTTTCACAACCTCTACTTTACAACAAGAAGCAAGTAGAAAATTAGGCTTTAGTGTAAGCACTACAATGAGCGTAGCACAAAAGTTATATGAACACGGATTGATAACATACATGCGTACCGATAGTGTTAATTTGAGTGAAACAGCAATTGCTGCCGCAAAAGATTACATTACTGAAAATTTTGGAAATAAATACAGTAGTCCGAAACGTTATACAACTAAGAGTGATAGCGCACAAGAAGCACACGAAGCAATTCGCCCAACCTATTTTACTAATACCGATATAAACGGGACATCTCAAGAAAAAAGCTTATACGATTTAATTTATAAACGCGCAATTGCATCTCAAATGAGTAAAGCGCAAATTGAACGTACAATTGCTACAATAAAGATTAGCACTTCTAAAGAAACATTAACCGCATCCGGTGAGGTTTTGAAATTTGATGGTTTCTTAAAAGTATATTTAGAGAGTACGGATGATGAGTCGGATTCAGAGAATGGCAAAATGCTTCCAGTTTTAAAAATTGGAGAAATCTTACAGTTATTGCATATTGATGCTACCGAACGGTTTTCACGTCCGGCACCTCGATACACAGAAGCATCATTGGTAAAAAAGTTAGAAGAGTTGGGTATTGGCCGTCCTTCTACTTATGCTCCTACAATTAGTACTATTCAAAAGCGCGGTTATGTAATGCGCGAAAGCAGAGACGGGAAAGATCGAAACTTTATTAAACTGAGTTTGCAAAATAATTCAATAAACCGTACCGAAAAAACAGAAAAATTCGGAAACGAAAAGGCAAAACTTTTCCCTAGTGATATAGGAATGATTGTTACCGATTTTTTATCCAAACATTTTGATAAAATAATGGATTACAACTTTACGGCAACTGTTGAAAAAGAATTTGATGAAATTGCTCGGGGACAGGTTCAATGGAACAAAATGATTGAGAAATTTTACAAACCATTTCATCAAAATGTATTAAATACTACCGAAACAGCAGAAAGGCAAAGCGGTGAACGTACTTTAGGGGTTGACCCCAAAACAGGTAAAAATGTTTATGCTAAAGTAGGAAGATTTGGACCGTATGTGCAACTTGGTGAAAACAGTGATGAAGAAAAACCGCAATACGGAAAGTTACTTCAAAACCAACGAATAGAATCCATAACATTGGATGAAGCCTTGGAATTGTTTAAACTGCCAAGGACCATTGGTGAATACGAAGGAAAAGAAGTGTCAGTAAATATTGGACGATTTGGACCGTATGTAAAGTGGGGAGATAGTTTTGTTTCATTACCCAAAGGAGTGGAGTTGATGGAAGTAGATTTGGATAATGCTATTGAAGTTATTCAAGCAAAAAATGAAGCCGAAGCTCCGGTAGGTAAATACGATAATAAGCCAATCACAAAAGGTAAAGGAAGGTTTGGACCATTTATAAAATGGAATGAATTATTTATTAATGTTCCGCGTGCCTATAATTTTGATAAATTAACACAGGCAGAAATGAATGAGTTAATTGAAAAGAAATTAGAAAAAGAAGCTAATCGCTATATACAACAATGGGATGATGGGAAAATAGCTATTGAAAATGGAAGATGGGGGCCATTTATTCGCTTTAACAAGAAGATGATAAAAATTGGTCGTAAACCAAATGATGAAAAATACACGAATGAAGAGTTGGCTACAATTTCGTTGGATGAAGTGAAACGATTAATTGAGTTAGAAGTGCCGGATGCATTTGCTAAAAAGGAAACCAAAAAGAAAACAACAGCCAAAAAAGCACCAGCTAAAAAAACAGCAGCTAAAACAGCGAAAGCCAAAAGCAAGAAATGATAAATCTTTCCGAAGTTAATGCCTTAATAATCCTTTTGGATGATGAGGATGTGGTCGTGTATGAACATGTTCAATCAAAATTAATTTCTTATGGCAGTGCTATAATTCCAATTCTTTTACAAGAAATAAAAGCAG
>JACFNJ010000228.1 GCA_019454865.1 Bacteroidia bacterium | reverse complement strand
CATTTTCTAACTGGGAGTTATATCCAGGGCAAAGTTATAGAAATACACTTATTATAAGAAATGCAAACGTTGACCCTAAAACTATAAAGTGTGCCGAGCCACACATGAATATCGGAAAGAATATCAAACATATATTGCCCGATTTTAAAATTAAAAGCGAAATTAACGAAGCTCTAAATGATTTTTTATTAGATACTCGTAACCAAATTAAAGAGATGAACATTCCTGATTGCAAAGCCGATATGCTTTGGGTGTGGAGTCCTTCAATCAAACCAAATTGGCCATCCTTTTTTTCTCGTACAGGCATTAAGGCTGGTTTTGTAGGTGCTCTTGATTTTTTGCATGGCATTGCAATGGCAGCAGATAATACGGGATTAAGTATTTGCACCATTACGATTTTACCTTAATCCATATTAATGCTACTGATGAAGAAGCACATCAATTAAATTATATGGGGAAAAAACAAGCTATTGAGTTTATTGATAAGGAAATCATTGGTACTGTTTTACAGGAATTAGAAAAATCCTATAAAGACAATTACAGAATTATTGTATGTGGCGACCATGAAACGCGGTCTACAGATGGCAAACATGGTTTTGCACCCGTTCCTTATGCACTATATGGCAAAGATGTAAAAGAAAACAACCATTCAAATACATGGAATGAAAAAATATGTAATAATTATCCCGCCCAAGCATCTTTAAGTTTTTTACAAAGTAAAATAAAACCTTAATGAAAGAAATTGTAACCAATTATTGGAATTCAGCACAAATAGATCCTGAAACAGATGGTGTTGCCCCAATGGGATGTTGTGGGAAAGTTGAAATTTATTATCGAAACTATTTTGAAAGTAAGCATTTAAAAAGAATTATTGAATGTAAAAACAAAACTTTATTAGAAATTGGTTGTGGAGCAGGGAGATGGGCTTTAAATCTTCATAGAAACTTACAACAATATGATGGAATTGACCTCAGCAAACCATCCATAGAAGTTGCAAAACAACTCATGCAGTTAAAGAATATTACTAATTGTAATTTTTACTACTGCGATGTTAATAATTTTAACCCCGAAATTAAATATGACATCATATATTTTGGAGGGGTTACGCAATATATAAAAGCAGATGATTTGGTACGGCTGATTAATATGTTAAAACGCTGGCTAAAACCAAATGGTATAATTATAGATAGATCAACAATAAGTTTAGAATCAGAAACAAAAATTAACAATAATTCCAACTATTTTGCCACATATAGAACAGCAAATGAACTAAAAAACATCTTCATTCAATCGGGTTTTAAACCAGTATATCAAAAAAGGTCATACCGCTTTTTGCGATTAGGCAGAATACAAAAATTCATGAATTATTCTAAAATTATTAAGTTAGTCAGATCCACTTCACCCGTTTCGTATGAAATGATGTATTTTTTTACCTATATAAAAGACTTTCTAAAGCCAAAAGATTACAAGGAATATATAAATGGTAGTATTCACAGATACAGCCATGATTTTATAATTTTTTCATCAAATGAACAAAAACAATAAAATAACGATTGGCATTTTGGGAGGTATGGGTCCGTATGCTTCATTAGCGTTTATGAAGAAGTTGTTGGATTTAACTCAAGCAAAAAAAGACTGGGAACATTTAAGAATTGTTATGGATAATAATCCGCACATACCCAGTAGAACAAGAGCTTTTTTATACAATGAAAACAGCCCTGTTGAAGGCATGGTCGAAAGTTGCAAAAAATTAGCCAATTATCCTGTAGATATTATTCTTTTACCGTGTAACAGTGCAACTTATTTTTTACCTCAAGTTCAAAAAGAAATAGGTATTCCTATCTTAAGCATTGTTGAAGCCACTTGTACATCACTTAAAAACAAATTTAAAAAAGGTACAGGCATAGTAGTATGGGGAGGGACTATTACTCATAGCACCCATTTATATGCTCCGCACCTCCAACAATTAGGCTATGTTTATATAAAAATGGATCAAGGTGATAACCAAACAATAACAAACATTATAGAAGACATAAAACTCAATAACGAAAAGGCTGATATAGGAAAAATAAGGACACACATTGAACATACCTTAAAAAAATATAACTGTTCAGTCATTATATTAGGATGCTCTGAATTTGGCTGTATAATAGAATTACTAGCAGGTTACCCCATTATTGATTCTGATACGGAATATGCCAAATATGTTATAGAATTAGCAAAAGAAAATGTATAGTTTATCAGTCCGACATATCATTAGTTTATATTGCCTTAAAGCCTTTTTTCGTATAAACAAATTATTAGGTAAGCGAATATTGACATTTGGCAATTATTTGGGAGAGATACAATTCTATAAAGATGTACTTGATTTATATCGCTTAAAAAATCCCGATTCTATTATTATAATTGCCCACGAAAATGAAGAATGCTATCTGAATTTTATACATCTGTACAACAATCATAAATTTATCCATATCCATATTAACGTGCTTCAAGCTAATTTCTTTTCTAATAAAGAAATTTCACTCTATCTTACTACCGAGAACTTAGGAATTCAAAATATTTATAGTATTTATTTATTTCATGGTCAACCTTCAAAAGCATTAAGTTTTCATTGGGACAAGTTGTTACATTTTGATGCCTTTTTTCTTTACGGACCAATGCATAAAGAAGCTTTATATTATTTTTCTGAATATTACTATGGTAAACTTCCAGAAAATGTAAAACTATTTGAAGTAGGATATCCCAAAATGGATAGACTTATAAATCGGACAATAATACAATCAGAAAATATTAATGAATTAGGCATAGATAAAAGAAAAAAAACAATCTTATATGCTCCTGCTTTTAATGAATATGCTTCTTTACGAGAATACGGCATTGAAACATTAAAAGAACTTGCAAAAAAAAATAAGTATAATGTTGTTGCCAAATTACCTGTGGATTGTTTAAGACCACCCGAAAATAACTATGCAAATGGGGGAGTAAACTGGTTTGAAGAAATAACCAAATTATGTAAAACATATTCTAATATATTTTTATACAAAGGACATTCCATAGAACCACTACTAGTTGAAGCTGACATAATGATTACTTGCATATCAAGTGTATCATTTGAGTTTTTAGCTTTAAAGAAACCAGTTATCTATATTGATACGCCTAATTTTTTTGACATCGCCCTAAAAGAAACTTATTTCCCTGGTCAAAATACAAACGGTTGGGATAAGATTACTTTTATTAATGGAGGAAAAGAATTTGGTCCTGTAGTAAAAAGCATATACGATTTACCT
>JACFNJ010000227.1 GCA_019454865.1 Bacteroidia bacterium | reverse complement strand
CAGATATACTTGGTGTGTGTTTTAATTTTTGAGCCTGAAGCAATCCTGCTGCACTATCTATTGCAAATAACCCAAATAAACCATTTGCCACAACACTATATGCGGAATCATTTAATGCTGTAATAAAAGTGATTTTATACTTTCCATCATTCCATTCTGTTAAAATTTCTAAAGCAGTGTTTCTAACTTTTGTATTGCTATCGGTAATTGCAATATTTTGAACTCGTGAGGTGTAACTATCTATATTTTTATTGAATGTTCCTAAATATTCCAAGCCAAGTTTACGAAAGCCCCAAAAGGTGTGCGATAGTAAATAATCAATAACTGTAAAATCCGGTTGTGTTAAGGAATCACCCACTGATTTTGATAACTCCTGCACTGCATAATACTTATCCATATACAAAGGTGCGACTAATACTTGCTTTCTAAATTCATCGTTGGTTTTCAAATCCGTGATTGTTGCAATTAAAGTTCTATCCGCATCTACATTCACAAATTCAATAGGCTCATTTGTTTCAAATGTGAACGATTCTTTTTCGCCCATTACGTCCAACTTTACACGTTTAACTCCACTCTTAGTATAAATATCAGCAGCTAAGGGTAAGTGATACCAGCCCCAATCATATTGTTGGTATTGCTGCACATTAATTGTTACTTTAGTTCTGTCTTGATTATAAATGTATCCAAAACTCACATCGGGATGTCCGGGTTTCAAAAACCATTGATTAAAAAACCAATTCAAATCTTTTCCTGTAATTTCTTCAAAAGCCATCCTAAGATTAGCTAATTCAACGGTTTTGTACGCATTTTGGGTTAGGTATAAATTTAACGCTGCATAAAAAGCATCATCACCTACAATATTTCTTAAACTATGCAATATACAAGCACCTTTTTGGTAACTAACCACATCAAATAATTCATCTCTTGTATGGTAGTGATAACGTATAGGTTCGGTTTTATGTTTTTGTTTTTGTCGTAAATAGGATTGAAGATTTGTATTCAAATCGTAATCCGCTTCGGTTTTACCATAAGCATATTCATTCCAGATGTATTGTCCATAAGTAGCAAAACTTTCATTTAATGGTATGTTACTCCAGCTTTCGCAAGTTACCAAATCACCAAACCATTGATGAAATAACTCATGAGCAATTATATCTTCATGTGTATTATCCAGGTGTTCTCTGCTATTATGTTGCAATCCTGAAAAATGAACTACTGCTGATGTGTTTTCCATCGCACCACTCACAAAATCACGTACCACAATCTGACTAAATTTTGCCCACGGATAATCAACTCCTAATTTTTTACTATATAATTCCATCATTTCCGGAGTGCGTCCAAAAATCATCTTAGCGTATTGCTTATATGCCGATTCAACGTAATAATCTACTTCAATTTTATCTCGCCAATAGTCTTTAATTTTAGCAAACTCTCCTACTGCTAACATCACTAAATATGGCGCATGTGGCTTAGTTTGCTTCCAGAAATCTGTGCGTGAACCATCCGCATTGTATTTACTTTTCATCAACTCGCCATTGCTCAATGTTATTTCTTTATCTTCAACAGTTATTGCAATTTCTTGAGTAATTTTTTCATTAGGCACATCATTCGTTGGAAACCAACACGAATTAGACTGTGTTTCGCCTTGTGTCCATATTTGACGTGGTTTTAGTGTGTCTTCTCGTAATGGATTTATAAAATACAATCCTTTATCATCCAATATTGCTTTACCTTTTATTGTTTTAATTTCATTAGGTTTTGCTGTATAATCTATATACAATGTAAAATATTTACCTTTTGAATAAATTGTATCTAAGTTGATTCGAATTTTATTGTTGTTATATGTATATTTTAAATCAATTGTATCATTTGTTTTAATCAATCCTACACGATGAAATTCAAAATTTTTAGCATCCAATTCTACTATATTTAGCGAATAGAAATAAGGCTTACATTTAAGTGTTGCTTTACCCAATACATGTTGTAACTCATAATTAAACCGAACATCCAAAATCATGTGTTCAATATCTGTTTTCAATGTAGCACTTCCTTTGTAGGGCAAAACAACTTTAGTTTCTTTTTTTACTGTATTAGTAAGTTGTTTTGTAGATGATGTGTTTTTATTTACTTTGCAAGCCGCTATACTTACAATAATTAATAAAGAAAAAATAAAACTTTTTTGATTTTGAAACATAGGCACAATTAACAAAAAAAATAAATTGTAAAACAATGTTAAAAGCAAAAGTTAACAACGAGATTTTCGAGATTGAAAACAACAAAGGACAAATACTGCTTAATAAGAACAATGTAACACCCGATTGGATTTTAATTGGGGAGAATAAATATCATGCAATTATTAACAACCAATCGCTTACTGTTGAATTAGCCAGTAAAGACGAAACAGGTAAAAACATGATAGTAATTATAAATGGAAGCAAGTATGCAGTTGCAATAGAAAACCAATACGATGCTCTTTTAAAGCAATTGGGCTTGGATAAATTAGCCGGAAATAAAGTAAATAACATTAAAGCTCCTATGCCTGGATTGGTTTTGCGCATTATGGTAGCTGTTGGTGATTCTGTAAAAAAAGGCGATTCTTTATTAGTATTAGAAGCTATGAAAATGGAAAATATTATTAAGGCTACCGGTGATGGAATTATTAAAAAAATCTCTGTTAATGAAAAAACAGCAGTTGAAAAGGGCTCAACATTAATTGAGTTTGAATAATTGATAAACCAATAAAAAAAGCGATGATTTCTCATCGCTTTTTTTATGCAAATTATTTGCTTTTATTTTATTGTAATCCGTTCGGTGTGTATAGTACCGTTATTATTTATCTGTACCAAATAAATTCCGGCTTTTAGTCCTTGCGTATTTATATCTATGCTTGTACCTTTTATTTCAGTACTTGTTGAATAAACTTTTGCCCCAAGTATATTGTAAAGACTAATTTCGGTAGCACCATTCAATACTTCTTTGCTTTGTATTGTAAATTTACCATTACTTGGATTTGGATAAATGGTTAATTCATTAGCATTACTTACTTCTATGATTCCACTTCGAAAATCAACACTAACTATGCGTTTCACTTTTTTCGAAACATTTCCGGAAGGGTCAGTTACTTTATAAGTAATTTCCTTCCATCCTCTTTCGTTTGCATAATACTTCCCGGTATTTTGGTCAATAGCTAATGTTGTTGTTTTTTCTAACAATGGTAATAATTCTTCATTAGAATAATAATTATCCAATATTCTCACATCTTCTGATATATCAAATGTATCCATCCAGAATAATTCATAAGGATTGCTTCCCAATATTTCAA
>JACFNJ010000226.1 GCA_019454865.1 Bacteroidia bacterium | reverse complement strand
AATCCGGTAATTGTTGCACTACTCCCCGACCCATTATAAACTACGTAATGATTGCTTGCTAATTGAGGCGCAATTGCAAAATTAGAGTTAAAAGTGTAATTAAAAGTATCAACCGGAAAAGAAGAAATTGCCGCTGCCGGACGAACAATAACTATCCTCCTGCTACCATTACCACTTGTCCACGTAAGCTTTACACTTGTATTGGAAATATTTGTAACACTTAAATTAGTTGCAGCAAGCGTAGGCTCGGATGCGATATTGCCTCCCCATATTTTATACGCAAATTGAGGACTATCAATAAACGGATTTCGATTGTTTTGAATTGTATAAATCGCATTATTTCTTTTTAATTCTTTATCACTTACAGGGTCTAAATTGTGCCAACTAAGTAGTAAGTTTATGTACCAGCTATCGTAAGCAGGGTATGCTGTTCCATTTAAAACATCGTTAGCATTGCCGTTATTTTGCCAACCTGCAATTAAATTTTCATATCGAGTAGCCATATAAAAAAAGGCTCTTGCAATGTCTCCCTTATATTCATCAATGGGTTCGAATACAGTACCCGAATAACCAAAATTAGAACCGGTTCCTCGTTTCCCGCCATACATTGATGTGTAATTTACAGAACTTACATTGCCAAAAGGATAATTATTTCTTACACTATTCACTTTACCATCACTAGCAAAAAGATGGGTTAGATCAGAAACCATAGGAGATGAACTACTAAACCAACTTTGCGGAAATGTATGTTCTCTGTTGTAGCAATCGCCTTCATTGCTATAACTACCACATTGATCAGTACCTAACGTATAAATATATGGTGAAGTTGAATCAACTTTTGTACTATAAATATCCCACACTTTGCCATTGGCTTGTACATCCGTAGTAGCATAAGCATTCCAAACACCAGGAGTATAGCTTACAGATGTATGTCCTGATATTTTACTGTACAATACCGATTTTAATGCAGCACCTCGTTGCGTATTTACGGTTGAATAATAATTGGAAGGAATTGCCCAATTTATTCCATTACCGGATAAACTTATGGAAACTGAACTTGAGCCTGAGCTGGAAAGAATTAAGTTTCCGGAATGTGTGCCTAATGCAGATGGACTAAACCGAACATATAATAACCGATTAGAAACATTACCGGAAACAGGTGTAATTGTAACCTGCGAGGAATAACTATGCTTACTGTTGGTTGAAACCTCAAAACCATTAGGAGCTGTAATCACTAAATTAGAAGACAACCCTGTAGCTGAAATAAAACAATATTGCTGTGTACTGCTATGAAACAAATATACATTTCCAAAATTAGATAAAGTTGTAACATTAGATAAAATGGTACCTGCCCAAACTGGTGCAGTAACTATACACAGAGCCAACAAAATTTTAAATCGCATAGCTACAAAAATATTGTTTCTTGAAATTATCAAGAAACTTTAATTATAAATCTGCATAATATTCAAATGTTTAATTAAAGCAATTGTTTAGCATTGTTGTACAAATACTATTTTCAGTATTGCGATGGTATATATATGTGGGACTGTTTATCTTTCGTATAACTTTATTTTTACTACTGAACTTTTCGAAAAATGCACTATCATCAGAATAAAAGTTATGAAAGCAGTCATCGTGGTCTATTGAATTTTTTCGTAGTACAAAAGTGCCGCTAATTATACAATTTTCAATCGCTATCGCAGATGAAAGATTAGTTTTATCTAAAACATATTGATTACCTATAATCTCAGCATTGCTGTGCAACAAATCAGTATCCGGATGTTTAAGCAAAAACTGTTTGCGTATAGCCAAATGGTTATTCTTATATTCATCATCCGAATCTAAGAATGTAACATAGCGTCCGATAGATGCCTGAATACCAAAATTTTTTGACACTCCCACACCATGATGTAAACGATGAATGTACTTTATTTGTGTGCTGTGAAATAAATAAGGTTTAATCATTTCAGATGTTGAATCGGTTGAACCATCATCTACAATTATGCATTCCCAATCTTTACAAGTTTGTAAAAGTAGTGAATCCAAAGCACGTGAAATTAGCCTACTACGATTATACGTACATATCACAACTGAAAAAAAAGGAGCAAACTTATCCATTTGAATCAATCATTTTATGTTGTTTTCGGAAACTAAAAAACAGTAAAATAAATCCGGTAAGAACAGTAGGTATTAATAAAACAAGTAACCCCAGAGATGGCTTTTTAACTCCGGTAACAGGGTCGTATGTAAAACATGAAAATACCATTCCTTTTCGAGGTAGCGGATACGATGGAATAAATTCATTATTTACATCTTTAATTACAGTTAATAATTCATCCGAGTTTCGTATGCCTATCAATTTCCGTGAAATAAATCCATTTTCATTTACACCAACTATCATGGGTTCATGATCAAATTGCATTCGTACACTATCCCAAACCGGTGTAAACCCAATTGAGGAGTTTAGCTCCTTTATTTGCCTTGTTGTAGCAAAAAACCATGGCTTTTCTCCTATGGGAACATAATGATTTGCCATTGCTATTAAATCGGATAAACTATCGCGTAAATCAAAACTCACAACTAATATTTGAAAGTTTCTATCAGACTTTATATTTCTAATAGTTTTTGATAGATTCATTAACATAGGGTTACACACACCCGAACATCTGCTAAATACTAATGCCAGCAATACCGGTGATTTATCATAGATGGAAGAAAGGTTAATTTTACCTTGCACAGTATTTAGCTCAACATCTGCAATCTTTTTATAAAGATTCTTTTCTTCCGATAAAGAATACGTATTAACCTGGCAAATTCCCACTGAACTATACAGAAGTAAAACAAGTACTATGAAAATGCTTTTAAACATTTTTTTACGATATCAATAAAAAATAAAATAATTGCAATTAAATAAACACAAGCAAACCAACCTCCTGCTGAAGCAAGCATGGCAGCTGATGTAAACTCCTTTGGATAAATAGAAAATCTTCTTGGTATGGATATTCCACCCGCAAAATAAAACATCAGTACAAAACCAAATCCACCAATTAACAATAAAATAATTTTAAGTTTAATCGGTGTTAATACATTTTGTGAACCGGATACTTCATTTGCCAACCAGGTAAAAAATGCTAAACTGAACAAAACATTACCCATTGCATTATATGTATGAAAATGTGCAGGAACCCACAATGTATTATGAAGGATTATATTATTTGAAATTGTAGCATCAATTAAAGCACCAACGCCACCTATTAACCAACCAATTACTCCTAAAAAGAAAAGAATATTAGTAATTGACCACTTGATACTATTGCGATAAACCAAT
>JACFNJ010000225.1 GCA_019454865.1 Bacteroidia bacterium | reverse complement strand
ATAGTACCTATCGTGCCGCAGGTTTAGTTGAGCTATTGCATACCGCTACATTAGTACATGATGATGTGGTTGATGACAGTGATGAAAGGCGCGGTTTTTTTAGTTTAAATGCATTATGGAAGAATAAGATTGCTGTTTTAGTTGGGGATTATTTGTTAAGCAAAGGCTTGTTACTTTCTGTTAAAAATAAAGACTATCATTTGTTAGAAATAGTAAGCGAAGCCGTAGAGGCAATGAGCGAAGGAGAACTGCTTCAAATTGAAAAAACACGTAACTTAAATTTAAGTGAATCGGTATATTATGAAATAATTCGTAAAAAAACGGCATCACTTATTGGTAGTTGTTGTGCAGCCGGTGCTGCCAGTACAGGAGCTTCCAAAGAGCAAATAGAACAAATGCGCTTGTTTGGTGAAAAAATTGGCATTGCATTTCAAATTAAAGACGATTTACTGGATTATGGTGACGATAAAATTGGCAAACCTACCGGCATTGATTTGAAAGAAAAAAAACTGACATTACCAATTATACATACCATTAACAATGCCGATAAGTTTACACGCAGTTTTATTATCAATTCAATTAAAAATTACAATACCGATAAAAAAAGAATTAAAGAGGTGATTGAAATTGTAAATAAAAATGATGGGATAGAATATACCAAACAGGCAATGAAACAGTACAAAGATGAAGCATTGCAAATATTAGAAAATGTAAGTGATGCTCCAATAAAAGATAACTTAAAGGCACTGGTAAATTTTGTTATTGAACGAAACACATAAGCAATGGCAGGTAATACGTTTGGGGTACTTTTTAAGATAACAACATTTGGCGAAAGCCACGGTCCAGCAATTGGTGTTGTAATTGATGGTTGCCCTTCGGGTCTAATTTTAGATAGGGATTTTATAAATGCTGAGTTACAACGTAGAAAGCCCGGACAAAGTTCAATTACTACATCCAGAGTTGAAGATGAAGATATCGAGATTCTTTCAGGAGTTTTTGAAAACAAAACTACCGGTGCTCCACTTTGTATAATAGTTCGTAATAAAGACCAGCGTAGCCAAGATTACGAGCATTTAAAAAATGTTTTTCGACCTTCACATGCTGACTATACTTATCAAGCAAAGTACGGCATTCGAGATTATCGCGGTGGAGGGCGTTCATCTGCCCGCGAAACTGTAGCTCGTGTTATAGCAGGTGCCGTAGCTAAAATAATTTTACAACATAAGAGCATTACAATAAATGCGTATGTGTCGCAGGTTGGCAATGTAATGTTGAATACACCGCCTGAAGAAATTGATTTAACTCTTATAGAATCAAATAGTGTTAGATGTCCGGAAAGTATGGTTGCTCAAGAAATGATAAAACTTATTGAGAAAACTGCTGAAAAAGGCGACAGTGTAGGAGGAGTTGTTTCTTGTATGATCAAAAATCTTCCGGTTGGTTTGGGCGAACCCGTATTTGATAAATTTCATGCCGAGTTAGCAAAGGCAATGCTAAGTATTAATGCCTGTAAAGGTTTTGAAATTGGAAGTGGATTTGCTTCTGCAAGTTCTTTTGGCAGTAAAAATAATGATGCTTTTTATTCGGAAAATAATTCAATTTATACTTCAACTAATAACAGTGGTGGTGTACAAGGTGGCATCACCAATGGCGAGGCTATTAATTTTAGTTGTGCATTTAAACCTGTATCTACCATAAGAATAGAACAAAGTACGGTTTCTGATTCCGGAGAAAACATTAAACTAAAAGCATCAGGCAGACACGACCCGTGTGTAGTGCCACGTGCAGTACCAATTGTAGAAGCTATGGCTGCAATTGCTGTTGTTGATTTTATCTTGAGGCAAAAGGCAGTTCAATTGTAATATGATTTTCGTAATTTGTAATATCATATTACACCACTAATTCAGTTGCTGCAATCAGGTTATTTCAATCCTTTTTTGTTTACTTAAAGTGTTCTTAAAGTTTTGGTGTTATTCACAAAGTGCCGATTAAATTGTATATTGCAAATCTATTTAAAACATACCAATCAATTATTTACCAATGAAAAAATTATTAATAGGAGTATTTGTTAGTATAGTATCATTAGCTAATGCACAGGAAATATTACCCTGCATTACCGATCAGATAACTTATCAAATGAAGCAACAAAATCCCGAATTAGCCTTGCGTATTGATAAAGAAAACAGAGAATCCGCAACGTTGATACAACAGTTTAATGAAAATTTAAATAGGGCTAAAAAGGCATCGGTATTAATTATTCCTGTAGTGTTTCATGTTATTCATCAAAACGGAACTGAAAATATTACACAAGCACAAATAATGGATCAGTTACGTGTATTAAATGAGGATTTTCGTAAAAAAGCAGGAACCAATGGCGATAAGAGTAAATATTCAGTTGCTGCCGATATGGGTATTGAATTTCGTTTGGCTCAAAAAGACCCAAATGGAAATTGGCACGATGGAATAAATAGAATTGAAAGTTCATTAACTACAAATGCGTATCAAAATGTTAAATCATTAATTCGATGGGACCCTACTAAATATTTAAATGTTTGGGTTGTAAAATCAATTGCTAATCAAGGGCAAGGAACTATACTTGGATTTGCCCAATTTCCTGAATACTTGTCTTACACACCAAATACAGATGGTATAGTAGTAAGAGCAGATTATGTTGGTACAATTCAAACCGGTAATATTACTAATGCAGGAAGAACATTAACGCATGAAGTAGGTCATTGGATAGGTTTGTACCATACGTTCCAAGGTGGATGTGTAGGTAATACACCAAGTACGTGTGCGTCTGCCGGTGATTTTATTTGTGATACACCTCCGGTTGAAGATGCTACTTTTGGTTGCTTATCATCACGCATTACATGTAGCGACTCAGCTATGGTAGAAAACTACATGGATTATATGGATGGAAAATGTGCCAATACTTTTACACAAGGGCAAAAAGCACGTGCATTGTATATGATGGATAGGTATCGCTCGGTTGTATATTCTGCAAATAACCTGCAAGCTGCCGGATTAGATGCAAGTGGAAATTATGCAGAAGTACCGGCATCAGTAATTAAAGCACCATACAGTTATAGCTTTGAAGATGCAAATATTACTTCAGCAGGATGGAGAATTCAAAACTTAAATAATGGATCTAATGCATGGAAATTAGATAATGTTGCATATACTGGTAATAGCAGTTTAGGATTTAGAAATTTTAATATAACAGCTACACTTAATACCAAAGATGAATTCAATTCACCTTTAATAGATTTAAGTACTTTATCTACTGCAAATTTGTCTTTTAAAGTTGCTTATGCCCGTAAAGCAAATAATACAAAC
>JACFNJ010000224.1 GCA_019454865.1 Bacteroidia bacterium | reverse complement strand
CTGGAAATAAAGAACTATTTAAAGATAGTTTGGTTGTTCAGTATGATAAATTGACGATGGAGCCATATATAATTCGCTATCAGCCACAAAGTATATCGTTATACAATAACAAGTTTTCAATGCTATTTAATCATACTACTGCTGACACTATAACTCCTAATTGTTATATCATTCAAAGCAAAAGCACAAAATCCTTCATTGCATTAGTAAAACCTCAAGAGCAAAAGTATTATTTATATACTTTGGATGGATTGTTATACCCCGATTTTCCAATTACAGGAAATAGTAATTTTACAATATCTCGATTGTTTATGAATAACAGTTCTTATTTGATAGGTGGCGATAATCGAAATAATATTTTTGTTTATATGCTAAAATAATACTTTTTGCTATATTCGATTTTTGGATTTAGTGTCCTTCATTGATATGAAAAATATTTACTTTTATTTGGCATTGGGGTTTCTCATTTTATTTACATCTTGTTTAAAGGATATTGACGAGATTTCAAAAATTAAAGGTGTAACGGTTACTCCTACAATGGCATTACCACTTATAAATGCTGAGGCTAACCTTGGAGATTTAGTTAAAAAGGGTAATAATGATAAGGCACAAATTGAAGCCGATTCAAATAGTTTACTTTATGTATTGTTCAATAAAAAAGATAGTTTACCCGAAAAGCAATATTTCACATTTCCTGTATTTGGTATCAATATGGATATACCAATGTTGCCAACTGCAATAACCGATTTTGTGAATACAGGTTTTTATACTGCTTCAATAGATACGGTTATTTCTTTGGGCATAAATACTGGCGAAAGAATAGAAAGAGTTTTAGTAAAAGAAGGCTCAATAAGTTTTACTGTTGGGTCTAATTTTCAACATGATGTAACATTTAAAGTAGAGTATCCGGGTATAACCAAAAATGGAATCCCATTGACAGATAGTTTTACATTTATTTATTCAGGCACTCCACCTGCTAATATTACACGAACTTTAAATATAAAAGGATATGAAATTGACTATACAAATAATGGTTTTACATATAATGTTTTTCCATTTAAAGCTAAGATGGATATTAGCAGAAAGGCACCTAACGGGGTCAATTTAACCGATAAGGTTAGTTTCTCACAAAACTTGTCCATTAACTCATATAGTAGAATGGAAGGATACTTTGGAAAGTTTATAATCTCAGCCATTAAGCAAATTAACGTACTCTCAATTTTTGATAAAAAGGTGGATGGTAGTGTTTCTATTTTTGACCCTCGATTAGAAATAAATGTTGTTAATAGTTTTGGATTACCGATTACTGCAAAAATAAGTAGTATATATGCTGAAACATCAACAGGAAGCATACTTCCGGTAACAATTAATTTTTTAAAAGATACATTCTCGTTAGAATATACATCAAGTATAGGGCAAACCCGCACAACCAAATACATTATTGATAAAACCAATTCAAATATTGACCAAATAATAAACTCTGCACCTAAGAAATTTATATACGAAGTAACTTTCTATGCCAATTATCATGAAATAATTCAAGCTAATGTTTTGTATGATTACACATCTGTAAAACAAGACGCTTCATTGGTTCTTCCTTTTGATATTAAAGTGTTAGATTATGCAATTGAAACGGATGGCGAATTCGATTTTACAAGTTCAATAGCAGATATGGATTCCAGTGAATTCACAGTAAATTGGGCTGAAGTAGAAAGTAAAATAACCAATGAAATGCCTATGGCGGCAAATATTCAGATTTACTTAGAAGATTCTGTTTCAAATATGGTACTTGATAGCTTATTCTATCCGGATTATATATTACCCGGAGCAAATGTAGATGTTAATGGAGAGCCAGTTCAGCCTGTAATTGCCCTTATAAATAACAAAATTGGTGAAGCACGGATTTCCAATTTTAGAAAAGCAAATAAATACCGTATGGTGGTGAAACTAAATTCAGGTAAGTTTAATAACGTTATTAGTTTCGGTAAGTTTTATGATTTTCAAAAAATACGGGCACGTATTGGTGTACGAGTAAATGCAACATATAGCAGTGATAATTAAACCATGAAAAGATTTAGAAATATCCTTATAATATTATGCTTCCCTATTGTTGCAATTGCACAATTTGAAACTACGTTACCTACTTTGGATAGATTGCATCAGTCTTCTTATACAAACCCTGCAATATTACCTTCGTATGCAGCCTCTATCGGTTTGCCGGTTTTGTCTGGGATGGGTTTTAATGGAGACATCAAAGGAATATCAACCAGTGTGGTTGTAAATAGCATAGATACTGCAAATAGACTTGATTTGAATAAATTCTATAACAATATAAGCAACAATAATATTGGATTTGGAATGGGAGTTAATTTAGAAGTTTTACATGTTCGATTCAAAGTAAAAAAATGGTTCTATGGTATTAATTTATCTACTAAAGTGAGTAATGAGATAGGATTATCAAAAGAGTTTTTAGGATTAGCCATTCAAGGTACAGATTACTTTGCAGGTCGTACAATGGATGCCTCAAGTACACGCATTGCATTTATGGCGTATAACGAATTAGGATTTAGTGCAGCACATAAGTTTAATCAAATTACTTTAGGTGGAAGAGTAAAGTATTTACAAGGTTTAGCTACTGCCCAGCTTAATGATTTTACATTTAAGTGGGAGCAACCATCATCACCAACGGGTGATATTATTGTTACAACTCGAGGCACTTTAAATACCGCATCTTTGCCTTATTTGTTGGATAGCCTAAATGGTAAATCGCATAAATCAGAAATTGAAGCAAGTTCATTTACAGGTTTTAGTAATACAGGGTGGGGACTTGATTTGGGTGCGTTTTATGATTTAAACAAAGATTTAAAAGTTGGTGCATCTGTTATAGATTGGGGTTGGATTAGTTGGAACAATCAAACCTATAATTATACCTCAAATGAAAATAGTGTAGTTTATAGTGGAGTTAATCTTGACCAAATGGATAATGATAGCCTTAGACAAGAATATTTAGATAGTTTAGTAAATGCAACTTTGCCAGTAGCTTCCGATAAAAGTTTTGAAACAGCACTTCCATTGAAAGTTTTTTTGACTGCAAGTTATAAAATACATAAAAAAATACGAGTAGGGGCAATGTATCAAGGACATCGTGTACAAAATGAATTTCGTAATGCATATACATTATCATTAACAGCACAATTGGGTAATGGTTTTGATATAACTACAAATTACAGCAATATAGCAGGTACATTTAATACATTTGGTCTTGGTATAGTTGGAAAAGCAGGACCAATACAAACCTATCTTATTGTTGATAATATAATTCCTTCCTATTCGCATTTAGTATCTTTTCGATTTGGAATGAATGT
>JACFNJ010000223.1 GCA_019454865.1 Bacteroidia bacterium | reverse complement strand
CAATTCGGCTTTGCGGATTTCCTCATCACTGAAATATTTTTCTCTACGCAATGCAAAAAGCTCTTTGCGTTGTTGGGCAAAAATATCAAGCAATGCTTGGTGGTATAAATCAATTTCGTATTGCTCGGTTTCACTACACTCTAATGATTCTAAACGTTGTGTATCATTTGTAACGGTTTCCTCCAAATGGCTTTTGTAAAATCCTATCAATTCATTTTCGTGCACAGCCTCGGCATATTTTTCTTTAATAATCTTCAGAGCCAGCTTGTTTAATCGCAATTGTATGCCCGCTTCCTGTTCATCTTCAGGAATGATGTTGTCAATCTCTTCAAGCTTGATGAGTTTAATTAAAAATGGTAAGGTTAATCCCTGGAAAACCAACGTAACAAAAATGACAACAAAGGTTACAAACACAATCAAATTGCGTTGTGGAAATACAGAACCATCACTCATCAACATCGGAATGGAAAGTGCAGTAGCCAATGAAACCACACCACGCATTCCTGCCCAACTCATTGCCATCGGTAATTTCCATCCGGGCGAAGGTTCTTTCCGCTCTTTGGCACTAATCCATCGCGGAAGATGCATGGTTGGATAAACCCATAAAAAACGCAAGGCAATTACAATAGTACTGATGATTAGTCCGTATTTAATACCATCTGCAATGGAGTACTCGCCCAATCCCGCAACGATTTCAGGAAGAGAAAGACCGATGAAAATAAATACCAAGGCATTCATTACAAAAATCATGGTTGTCCATACGCCCAACATATTTAAGCGTGTACTCCCTGTTTGAAAAACCTCATGCGAACGATACGAAATAAATAAACCACCACTCACTACTGCCATCACTCCCGAATAGTGAAATTGCTCTGCAGCTAAAAACAAAACATAAGGTGTCATCACCGTTAAAGCCGCATCAATAGCAGGTGTGGTGGGCAAAAAGCGATGGATAACATACATCACATGTGCACCTGCAAGACCAATTACAACACCCATTCCGGCAACGAGGAAAAACTGTCCGGTAGCTTCTTGCATTGAAAATGTTCCGGTTAAAACCGCTGCCAAGGCGAATTTGAAAACAATAAGTGAGGAAGCATCATTCACCAAACTCTCACCTTCCAATATCGTCAATAACCGCTTGGGCACTTTCATCCCCTTTAATACTGTAGCTGCAGCAATGGCATCGGGTGGCGACACAATGCCTCCCAACAAAAAACCCAAAGCCAGCGTAAAACCAGGAATAATAGAAGCCGATGCAAAGGCAACAATTGTAGATGTGAAAAACACCAAGCCGAAAGCCAATTGAATGATGGGACGCTTCCACTTCCAGAAATCATTCCATGAAGTGTACCATGCTGCTTCGTACAACAGCGGTGGCAAGAAGATTAAGAAAATCAATTCGGGATCTAAATGCAACTGCGGAATACCCGGAATAAAGCTAATTCCCAAGCCGGCTATCACTAAAAAAATGGGATACGCAACATGAATGCGCCTTGCCAGCATCACCAATAGAAAAACGGCAAATAAAAGAGCTAAGACATATAGTAGTGTAAGGTGCATATTCATCTAGTGAATGAACCAATTATTAAGGTTAATAAATAAAAAAGCTATTTCGACTGTCCAATATCCAAACGGTTAAGTTTTCCATCTGCTTGTTGATGAAACTTGAAATAGACTTTGAAAGTTCCCCATTGCCCGGCAAAGAAATTTCCAAAAATATCCTTGCCGTTGTTCTCTACTTTATCAATAGTCAAGAATTTCTCTTTGTGCTTAAACGCATTATCAAAAAAGGAAGTAAAATCCATTATTCTGCCGTCATCAGTAAATACTGCATCATTTGTGAAAAAAGAAAACCATGCATTCTTATCATTGTTTTGCAATGCCTCTATGGCTTGCTTTACTTGGGGGTTGGTAATTTTTGAAATATCCATCCTTTGCTCTGTTTTTGTTTGAATTGTTGAAGATTTTGCTTTTAATGGTTGTGCCTGTAGGCTAATAGTAGAAGCCAACAAAAGTAGTATCAATGCCCCTTTCATCATTAGCTGTTTTTTAAAGGGTGTTGCAAATAAATAATTAGCAGATTGAGCAACAGGAACGGCACTTCAATGGCTGCGCCTTTCAAATCTTTATGCAAGAGTTGCATACAAATAATCAGTAAAATTCCTGCTGCCATCAATAAATTACCCCATACAAATGTTCGTGGAAACATGATGAACAAAGCCGATAGCAATGTAACAGCACCATTTACCATTACAAAATTTCTACCGAGGTTCCACTTACCAAACATTTCCAGCATTTCAGGTTTGGCAGTAAGCATATTCCATCCGTGTTTAATGCCCATAAAAATGGCAAATAGCATTAAAGCTGAGTTAACAATTCGTAGCAGCATGCTGTATTTTTTTAAGGTTAAGTATATTCTTAACTTGGTTTACATAGTTGTAAAATTATATTATTATATTTTAAAAAGTATAACTTTTAAATAGTTTTTTTTCATTGATTCTTTAATAATAAAGTTGCATAAATTTACAATTTAATACAAGTATCTTACAATGTAAGTTTGAATATAAAAAAACAGTTTCAATAATTATGAAAAACAATTTCAAGCTAATATTAGCATTTAGTGCAACATTTATATTTGGATATGCCTTTAAGTCAATTACCAATCAAACGGAAAACAAATTGAAACGTGTAAATGGTATTGGCGGCATCTTTTTTAAATGCAAGGATCCTAAAGCAGTTAGAGAATGGTATAAAACTCATCTTGGTTTAAATACCAATGAATATGGCAGTGTATTTGAATGGTTTCAAGGTGCTGATAATACCCAAAAAGGATTTACCCAATGGAGTCCTTTTAATGAAAATACAAAATATTTTGAACCTTCAACGAAAGATTTTATGATAAACTATCGTGTAAATGATTTAAATAAATTAGTTGATGCTTTAAAAAAAGAAGGTGTTACAATTATTGATTCAATTGAAACTTATAGTTACGGCAAGTTTGTTCATGTATTAGATAATGAAGGTAACAAAATTGAACTTTGGGAGCCAAATGACAAAGAATTTGAATTATTAGGCAAACAAATTGGAGCAGAAACAACCAAATAAATTAAGTGATTGGTATAATTTCTCGTTACCCTTTTTACCTAATTTCTCACACAACAATATTTATAATTTTACCTTTTACAAATACAATTTTTTTGGCTTGTTTTCCTTCAAGCCATTTTTTTATCGTTTCGTCTTGTAATACGTTTTGCTCAATTTCAGTCTGTGTCGCACTTAACGGAAACCCAATATTAGTGCGATGTTTTCCATTAACCGATATTGGATAGCTAAAAGAATCTTCAACCAAATATTCGGGATTAAATACCGGATACTTAGCATCCATAATTGTAGT
>JACFNJ010000222.1 GCA_019454865.1 Bacteroidia bacterium | reverse complement strand
TAGGATAAATGTATATTGTATTCACCACTTGTAAATGTACCGGTTTCCATCCCGTTTTCATCCGTGCCGTTAAAAGTTCCGTAGCTTATGTATTGTATTCCACCTGCTAATACATTCATTGTATCAATACTAAATGCATAACCAAAATATCCAGCTGAAATATCACTAACAAAACGCATATAATTAAAAGCTGCCTGGTTGTGCATTTCGGGTTTAAGTAATGCCGGATTTTGTAAGTTCATGTTTACATCTGCATCCGGTATAGCTATGGCATATCCGCCAAGTGCATTTACTTTGGCATTTGGGCTAAGGTTTAAAAAAGTATAGATATAATTACCTCCAATTTGTGCATTGGATGAAAAACCAATAAAAAAAGTAAATAAAAGTAAAGTTAGTTTACTGTGCATGTGTTTTTTCAAACATAGGTAAATATATCAATAACCCATATTTGGATATTTCCGTATAAAATTAACTGTATCTTTTTTCAACTAAGTATTCCAAATCTTTAACCAATGCATTTTCGTTGTTCCAGTTGTATTGGTGTTTTAATTCGTTAAAATAGCGTAATGCTTCGTGCAGGGATGTACATGCATTTAGTTTTTCAATAGATTTGGCATACTCTACAGTGTTTTCATTGAACAAGTGGTTTACAAATGCAATTTTTCTATTTAGATTAATTGCTTGCTTAAGGCTTTGGTGTGTTTCCTTGTTAATTTTTTCGGCTATTTCATTGTGTGATTTTATAGTAGTATTTAGGCGATTAAGTAATGTTGCTTCCGGTTGTATGATTTCTTTTGGTGAAGTAATTTCAGTTTCAGCAATCGGTTCGTTTGTTGCATTTGCAGGTGTTTCAATATTTGCTTGAGTAAATAATGAGTGCGAATTGTTTTCTAAAGGAGCACTTTCTTCTTTTACTGGTGCTACTTCGTTTATTATTTCTTCAATTACAGTTTCAACTTTTATATCTTCAACAGGTATTTCTTCCTGTTCAATCTCTGGCAAGTTTATCTCGGAATCTACTACTGTTTCCGGTACTTCAACAGCTACTGGTTCATCTTTCTCTTCGGCAGTTGTGTTGTCAATAATTTCTGTTTCCTTAACTATACTATCGTCATGTTCGGGTTTTAAGCCCACTAATGGCAGCACTTCATCTATGCTTAGATTGTTTTGTGGCAGTCGCGTAAGTTGATCTTGTACTTTCAATAACGAGTGATACACATAAAGCAATTGTTGTTGCATAAGTGCCATATCCAACTCATTAAATTGTTGTTTGTTTTTACTTATCAATTGATAGGTTTCGTACAGTTGTGAAATATCTGTACTTAATTTTTGTTGTGCGTCTTGTAAGCTCATCTGTTAAACAATACTATGCAAATTTGTAAAAAAGATAGCAATCGAAAAAATAAACTTATCTTGCTAACCTTGTAAAGTTATGTTTTTAGAACCAAAATTAAAAAATACAACACACAAAAAAGGTTGGATAGAGGTAGTATGCGGTTCTATGTTTTCAGGCAAAACAGAGGAATTGATACGAAGAGTTAATCGTTCGCGCATTGCAAACCTTAAAGTAGAAATATACAAGCCTGCAATTGATACACGGTATCATGATACCGAAGTGGTTTCGCATAACAGCAATGCAATTGAATCCATTGCAGTAGATAGCTCGCTAACTATTTTATTGATGCACCAAAATGCTGATGTAGTAGGTATTGATGAAGCACAATTTTTTGATAACGAAATAATTTATGTGTGCGAAACACTCGCTCAAAAAGGTGTGCGAGTAATTGTAGCCGGATTGGATATGGATTATTTAGGAAAACCATTTGGTCCAATGCCCAGTTTGATGGCAATTGCCGAGTATGTAACTAAGGTAAATGCAATATGTGTTGTATGTGGTGATTTGGCTACACACTCTTTCCGAAAATCAAAAAGCGATAATCAGGTTTTATTGGGTGAAAAAGATGTGTACGAAGCACGATGCAGGCATTGTTTTACCGAGGGAATGAGTAATAAAACCAAAGGTTAAAATTATGTTCGATGTTTTATAAGTTGGTTTAAAAAAGTAAGATAATCATAAAATGGATACATATTTTGAGTTTACAATTGTTTGCAATGATGTACTGAAAGAAATATTGATAGCAGAATTAGCAGAAGTAGGATATGATGGATTTTTAGACCACGATAATGGCTTTTCGGCATTTATACCACAAAACGATTACAACGAAGAAGTTTTTGCCGCTATACTTCAAAAATACAAAGTAAATCCGGCAGATGTACCGCATAATGTAATAGCACCACAAAATTGGAATGCACAATGGGAAGCAGGATATGAGCCAATACTTGTTGCCGATAAGATTATTGTTCGTGCACCGTTTCACAAGATTGATAAAACATTTGCATACGAATTAACCATACAGCCCAAAAATACATTTGGTACAGGACATCACGAAACTACACAATTGATGCTTGAACTAATGCTTAATATACCAATGCAAAATAAAACGATATTGGATTACGGCTGCGGTACCGGTGTGCTTGGATTAATGGCATTGAAACTTGGTGCTAAAAAAGTAGTAGGAATAGATATTGATAATTGGTGCACGGATAATATTGAAGAGAATAAACTGCTAAACGGATTAGATGATTTTGAATTTAGGCTGGGCGACTTATCGGTAATTCAATCCAGTGAAAAGTTTGATGGTGTACTTGCTAATATTAATAAAAATATTCTACTCCACAGTTTCCAAAAATTAGTTTCACACATCAATCCCAATTCACTAATTTTAATCAGCGGATTTTATGAATCCGATTTGGAGGATATACAAAAAGCAGCAATGCAATTCAATTTACAGTTAAATAATCATATTGTAAAAAATAATTGGTGTGCGGCTCACTTGCAATTTGTGAATAAAACCACTTAATATTGCTCAATAAAATTACCAGAAAATAATAAAACTATGTACGGAAAATTGCAAAACCATTTACAAAATGAATTAGCCGAAATTGATGCTAATGGATTATATAAACGAGAAAGAATAATTACCTCTGAACAAGGTGCAGAGATTACATTAACTACCGGACAAAAAGTATTGAATTTTTGTGCAAACAATTACCTGGGATTGTCTTCACATCCGCGTATTAAGCAAGCTGCTATACGTGCAATTGAAACACATGGTTTTGGGATGAGCAGTGTACGGTTTATTTGCGGTACACAAGATATTCATAAGCAATTGGAGAGTACAATTGCTGATTTTTATGGAACCGAAGATACCATTTTGTATGCGGCTGCCTTTGATGCAAATGGTGGTGTATTTGAACCGTTATTTGCCGAAGCCGATGCAATAATAAGCGATGAGTTAAATCATGCAAGTATTATTGATGGCGTTCGGTTGTGTAAAGCACAACGCT
>JACFNJ010000221.1 GCA_019454865.1 Bacteroidia bacterium | reverse complement strand
AAAAAAGGACAATTTATAATAAAACCTATGCAATTAGAGTTTGCCCAAACTAAAGCAAATCATCAATTGCTTCAAGAGCTTGCAGTGCAATCAGCAGGTAAATTATTTCATATAAACACAATGGATAAACTTGCAGAAGAAATTCAAAAAAATGAATCCATTAAGCCTATAATATATGAGCATAAAGAAATAAAAAGCTGGATAGACATTAAGTGGATATTTTATATCCTGCTATCTTTATTATCCATCGAATGGTTTATTCGTAAATGGAATGGAAGCTTGTAAACGCTTACTTAACTAAAAGCATTTTCTCCGGTTATATCCATACCGGTAATTAACAAATGAATATCATGCGTTCCTTCGTATGTAACCACCGATTCTAAATTCATCATGTGGCGCATAATTGAATATTCGCCTGTTATACCCATACCGCCAAGCATTTGTCTTGCGTTTCTTGCAATGGTTAATGCCATATCTACATTATTACGTTTTGCCATACTTATTTGTGCAGGTGTAGCACGTCCATCATTCATCAATACACCCAAACGCCATGTTAATAACTGTGCTTTTGTTATTTCAGTAAGCATTTCGGCAAGTTTCTTTTGTTGCAATTGAAATGCTGCTATTGGTTTTCCAAATTGTATTCTTTCTTTGGAATAACGCAATGCTGTGTCGTAGCAATCCATTGCTGCGCCAATTGCTCCCCAAGCAATACCATAACGTGCGCTGTTAAGGCATGTTAGCGGACCTTTTAGTCCTTCAACACCGGGTAAAATATTTTCAACAGGTACTTTCACATCGTTAAATACCAACTCTCCGGTAGCACTTGCTCGCAAGCTCCATTTGTTATGTGTTTCAGGTGTGCTAAAGCCTTCCATCCCTCTTTCTACTATCACCCCTTTTATTTTACCTTCTTCATTTTTTGCCCAAACTACTGCCACATCAGCATAAGGTGAATTTGAAATCCACATCTTAGCACCATTCAATATCACATGTTTTCCATCTTTCGCATTGCGTATATTAGTTGTCATCCCGGCAGGGTTTGAACCATGATTAGGCTCAGTTAAACCAAAGCACCCCAACCACTCCCCTTTTGCCAACTTAGGAAGATATTTTTGTTTTTGTTCTTCACTACCAAATTTATAAATTGGATACATAACTAATGAACCTTGCACTGATGCAGTGGAGCGTACACCGGAATCACAACGTTCTAATTCTTGCATCATAATGCCGTATGTAATATAATCCATTCCGCCACAGCCGTATTGAGTAGGCAATTGTGGACCAAAACAACCTATTTCGCCCAACTGCTTAACCATTGCATAATTAAACTTAGCCTGCTGCGCCATGTCTTCAATGTATGGTGATAAATCTTTTTTGACATAATCACGCACCATGTTGCGTATTAATTTATGTTCATCAGTTAGGAGCTCATCCATTAAGTAGTAATCCGGATGAGTATATTGATCGGCTTTGTTGGTGGCGTGAAAATTACTATAGATTTCGGCTTTATATTCGCTCATGGTATTAAAATTTTTGAGGCAAATTTAATTGTTTATAGGAAAACAAAAAGTTTCCGTTTATCCGGCTGAATTGTATAATCACAAAAAAAGTCCGGGTTTTTCTACCGGACTTATTATTTAAATCATTCCATTATTAATTGCCTTGCATTGCTTCTAATTCTTGCATAGAAATAAGTCTATACCCGTCTGTTGATACTTTAAATAATTTATCATCAACCGGAGCAGTTGAAATAGCAGTTGCCTCAATTGAAAATTTCATATTACCTTGTTGCATGGAATACTCAAATGGTAATCCTTTTAAGCCTTTCATAAAACTTTGTCCCCAATCATCGCCTTCTATATTCGGGTTAATAAACTTATCGCTGTACCACATTACCATTTTTTCCTCAACATTATTCTGAACAAACGAAACGATAGCTTTTTTACACTCATAACCTGCTATTGTTTTTTTCTCGTTGGTATATTCAATCTTTGGAGTTAATTGGACTTTACTTTCAGCAAACTTTTTTAGCTCTTCTTTGCTTTGTTTTAATGCCATCTTGTTTCCCATACTTTCCATTAGCATTGTGAATCCTTCGCTATTCATTACATTAATATTTTTAAACGCTAATGATGACATCTCAGTTCGTGTATTTCCATTTTTAAAAGTAGATACCAACTTCATATCACCCATCATTGCAGATTCTTCTTTTGACATTCCTTCAAATTTCATGGAATATGTTATGCTTCCTTCTTTAATTTGTGCATGTACAGCAAGTATTGAAAAAGCAAAGGCAACTAGTATTAATACATGTTTTTTCATTGTGTATGTTAATTTAGGTATTGCAAATATATCATTTGCATAATTTTATTTTAGCAACTTCAAATGGGCAAAATATTTTTCTCCTATCCACCTTTTCAAATCATTTATTACAAGATTAAAAGTTCAACAATGCAAATTACATTTTCGTTTTATAAATAATACTCGGTTTATTTGCAATTATGATAGTTGAATTGAAAGACATATTGATATATGCTTATCATGGATTGTATGATTTTGAAAGAGTAAAAGGAGGCGAATTTATTGTGGATGTAAGGATTGAAACCGAAGATAAAAAATCTTATACAGAACTTCAATCCGTTATAAACTACGAAGAAATTTATGCCATAGTAAAATACCGGATGGGTATTGCACAATTGTTTATTGAGGAAGTAGCACGATTGATAAAGGAAGATATACTTGAAAAATATCCGGAAAGTAAACACATAGAAGTTAAGCTTACCAAATGTGCACCACCAATGGAAGGATTTACCGGCAAAGCTTGTGCTACTTCCGCTTATACACGCTAATGGTTTGTAAGCTATCTTGTAGTTCCCAAATGTTACTATCTAAAATCGCTTGATTTCTATCTATACCATTTACCCAAATAAGTTGTGAATATTCTTCAGGTTCTGCTTTTTCAGTAACTAGAATAGCTGTTTTTGAAGTTTTAAAATAGATAAAATCAGGAGCATTGCTGTATATTTTTATTGCTGTATTGTTAGAACGAATAACTTCTTTTAGTTGGTTTGCCGTATGTTGCCAACTTAATTTACTGTAACCTCCAATACCATTTTGCGAACAAGAATACATGTATAAAGCAAATGCCAATACCGAAACAATAAAACCTGAAAGTACAATTTGTGGTTTGATAAAAATATTTTCAGTATCCCAAACCCAGATTATAATTGGGAGGAAAGGTAGTGCATAGCGCATAAGCTCTTCCCACTTTAATGGGTAAAACAACAGTACACCTAACCAATAAAAAATTAGTGCTATCAATAGCTGTATATTTTTACTATGCTTAAAATATTTAAATCCAAAAATTACTGCAACAACCAAAACCAAATGCACTAATAAATGCCATACACTACTTGAAGTGTTATGCATTAAAT
>JACFNJ010000001.1:27500-32363 GCA_019454865.1 Bacteroidia bacterium | reverse complement strand
AAAATCCCCTCAGATGAGAACTATACAGCCATAGCTGTTGGACCGGGTATAGGTACAGATACTAAAACAGCTGAAGCATTGTTAACATGGCTATCTACTGTAACCAAACCAATAGTAATTGATGCAGATGCACTAAATATAATAGGTAATGCAATTCAAAATGGACAAGACATTTCATTTCCTGAAAATTGTATAATTACACCCCACCCAAAAGAATTTGACAGAATGATTGGCACATGCAAATACAGCATTAACCGATTACATAAACAAATTGAGTTTGCAACAAAGTATAACATTACAATTATACTTAAAGGTGCACATACAAGTATTGCAATGCCTAACGGAGAGTTATACTTTAACAGTTCAGGTAATCCATTATTAGCCACTGCAGGTAGCGGAGATGTATTATCAGGCATCATATCATCATTACTTGCACAAGGTTATAACACAAGTGATGCAGCAAAGATTGGAGTATATTTACATGGCAAATGTGCAGATGTGTTTTTATCAAAAGGTAAGAAAACAATGCTGGCATCTGATATTATATCAATGATACCGGAATTGCTTTAAATATTAATGCAACACCGATGTTTCTCTTTGAAATATATTATTCCCTTCTTTAATTTATTTTCTAATTTTAAATTAACTTCAGATGCGTACTGTTTTAATACCGCTTTTTGTTATTCTTTTATTAGCATGTAATACTCCAAAAACTACGGTTGATACAATTATTACTAATGCTAAAGTACATACAATGCAATCCGAACAATCCATTGAAGAAGCAATAGCAATTAAAGACGGAAAAATTATAGCTGTAGGAAGTAATAAAGAGATAAATGAAAAATATAAAGCAAATCAAACTATTGATGCACAACAAAAGGAATTATATCCGGGATTTACCGATTGCCACGGACATATATTAAGTCTTGCCAAACAACGGATAAATGTTAACCTTATAGGCACTGCTTCATATGATGAGATGATTACAAGATTAAAAGAAAATCAAACCTTAAATAATCCAGAAATAATAATAGGCAGAGGTTGGGATCAAAGTATATGGGGAGAAAAAGAATTACCGGACAATAAACGCCTTAATGAAGCATTCCCAAACATCCCTGTTGCACTTACACGTATAGACGGACATGCAATGCTTATTAATAATGCCATGATGAAACTAATGCATATTGATAAACATAGTAGAATTAATGGTGGAGTGTACTTAAAAAAAGATGGAGAACTTACCGGTATTATTATTGACAATGCAGTTGATGAGCTTAATAAAAAACTACCTAAACCCAATAAGAATGTATTAGAAAAATATTTTTTACAAGTTCAGGAAGATTTGTTGGCTTTGGGACTAACACATATACACGATGCAGGATTAGATGAATTTTCAAGAGACTTTTTAATTGATTTGGCAAATGCAAAAAAATTAAAAATCAATATTTATGGTATGCTTTTCCCTTCACCGGATAATATAGCCTTTGCTAAGAATAATGGCATTTATAGAAATGGAAAACTTACTATTCGCAGTTTTAAAATGTTAGCTGATGGCTCGTTAGGTTCAAGAAGCGCATGCTTGCTCGAGCCGTATGCTGATGACAAACAAAACTTCGGCATTATTGTTACATCCCAAAACGAACTAAAAGAAAAATTTGAACAAGCAAAATCTATCGGTTATCAAATGAATGTACATTGTATTGGCGATTCTGCTAATCGTGTTGTATTAAACCTTGTAAATTCATTATTTAATAAGGATAAAAACCACCGTTGGAGAATAGAACATGCACAAGTAATTAGTAAGCCAGATTTTCAATTGTTTAAACAAAGTGGTTTAATTCCATCGGTACAGCCAACCCATGCAACTACCGACCAACGCTGGGCAGAAAACAGATTAGGCGAAGAACGACTGACAACAGAAGCATATGCATACAATTCACTGTTAAATGAAAGAGGAATTGTATTGTTTGGCACCGATTTTCCTATTGAAGATTTTAATCCGTTTGCAACAATTTATGCTGCTGTAAAACGAAAAGATACAAAAAACTTCCCATCGGATGGATTTCTTTCGGACGAGTCTGTGCCCTTATATACAGCACTACAAGCAATTACGAAATGGGCAGCTTATGGCTCGTTTGACGAAGCAAATTATGGGACAATTGAGGCAAACAAAAATGCAGATTTCGTTATCCTAAATAATCCCTTAAATGTAAGCGAATCATACCAATCAAACGCTGCATGGATGACAATTATTAACGGAGAAATAGTTTATCAAAAAAAGTAATTTTCGCTCTTCATCGATTAGGCAAATTTAAATAGGCATATTCGCTATAAATGTATATTTGCATCTAAGTGAATAATACTTTCATACATAATTACACAACTAAATTCAAACAAAAAGCACTTGAGTTGGGCTTTCTTTCTGTAGGTATAAGTAAGGCCGATTTTTTAGAAGATGAAGCACCTCATTTAGAAAATTGGTTAAAAAACAATTATAACGGAAAGATGGGTTATATGGAAAATCATTTTGATAAACGACTTGACCCAAGATTATTAGTTGAAGGAGCAAAATCCGTAGTATCGTTATTGTACAATTATAGCCCTAAACAAGAACAACCAAGTAACTCAAAAATTAAAATTAGCCGATATGCGTATGGAGAAGATTATCATTATGTAATTAAAGATAAGCTTTTTGAATTGTTAACTTGGTTAAATGAAGAAATTGGTGAAGTAAACGGTAGAGCTTTTACAGATTCAGCACCGGTATTAGAACGAGCCTGGGCAGCAAAAAGTGGAATTGGATGGGTAGGTAAAAACGCAAATCTATTAACAAAAGGAAAAGGCTCGTACCATTTTATCAGCGAACTTATAATTGACTTGGAATTTGAATACGATAATGCAATAGCAACCAATCATTGTGGGTCGTGTACAGCATGCATTGATGCTTGCCCAACAGATGCAATACTTGCACCTGCATTAATTGATGGCAGCCGATGTATTTCCTATTTAACAATTGAACTAAAAGACGAATTTCCTGCAAATACACCGGAGTGGGGAAATTGGGTGTTTGGTTGTGATGTTTGCCAAGAAGTTTGTCCTTGGAATCGTTTTGCAATACCTACAAATGAACCCCGATTTAACCCTACACCGGAAATACTAACTAATGAACTTACCGATTGGATTGAATTAACCGAAGAAACTTTTAAAAAAGTGTTTAAAAAATCGCCTATAATGCGCACAAAATACAATGGATTAAAACGTAACATCAATCGTATTTATAATAAAATTAAAACTGAAAATGAATAAAAAACTTATCGGCATTTGTATTGTACTTTTTATTCAGCCTGCTTTTATTACTGCACAAAACTTATTTGAAAAAATTGACTTCGGTGTAAAAAGCAGTTTAAATTTTTGCACTATTGGCACTAATTATGAAAAATACAACGGCAATGGTGGCTTTAGCTTAGGAATGTTCGGCAGTTACAAATACAACTCAAAAAACAACATAACAATTGAACCCTTATACACAACAACTAGTTTTCGCGAAAGACAAATAGATGCCTACTATCAATACTCATTGCTTGACTTCAATATCAATCATTCATTTGGGTTTTGGGAAGATAATGTAATTCAATTTTATACCGGAATCCGTCCTTCCATGTTATTGCAATTTGATAGTAAGAAAATAATTAGCGGTAACTACATTCCTTTTGAATCTCCTATTAATACAAATAAAACCACACAACTTGATTTGGGAATAAATGCAGGAATTGCCATCAAACTATCGCCCGTAGTTAGTTTTGAGTTAGGATACACATATAGCATAAGCGACCAAAACAACAACAGCACAATTAAAGGAAGACCATCAACCTTAGAAGCAACTATAAAACTAAGCGCAGTAGATATTAAGAAGTATTTTGATAGCCGAGAATTAGTAGCAAAAGCTAAAATTAAAGCACTAAAAAATGGAAGTCTTTTTGTTATGCTCCCTACATTATCTGAAAAAGAATTATCAAGGCTAAATGAAACTTCAAAAGCCAAAGCACAAGCTGATTTATTGCTAATGAACAAAAACACCATCCTTGCATTTACCAATCATTTTAATTTTTCAAAAGCCTACTATTTTATGGATAGCAGCATCAACAAAATATTAACAGGTTCATTTAATAATGTATTTGTAAACGCTGACTTGCAAATTGACACTACTATCCAAATAGCATCAGAAAACTTTTTCATTGCATCATTTTGCAACGATTTATATGCTTTTAACCAACAAATAAACTTTGGATTATTTGTATATGATGATAAGTTTAATCAACTTGGTAAACCCTACACAGCACCAAGCCAAATGTTTGGAATATTTAATGACGAAGACCCCTTAAATTATTTCCGAACAAGAAAGATTTATACATCCAAACTATCATTTGCAAAAATGGTAAAAAAACTAAATAACAGATTGCTACGATATGCCGAAGGTGATTAAGAATTAAAGTAATTACAACAGCATCACTTTAATTCTGTTATCAAAATCTCGCGTATAGATTGGTAAGTATGTAATGTCTCAGGATTTAATTCTTTTAATGGTTTCCATATTGCCTCTGTTATTGCTTCTTCCTGTTGAGGTACTAATAATGGGCATGTATTAAGCCGCATTAAATACCAATAAGTAATTTTCAAATGCAGTTTGCCTTTGAGCAAATAAACATGATACGAATTAGAAAGTTTTTTTTCTATTTTTAATCCACTTATTCCACACTCCTCCTCCACTTCACGTATTGCACATGCCTCAATAGTTTCATTTGCTTCTAATTTACCTTTTGGCAAATCCCATTTCCCTAATCTTTTTATCAATAACAACTCTTC
>JACFNJ010000001.1:21084-27490 GCA_019454865.1 Bacteroidia bacterium | reverse complement strand
TTTAAAATAAGAACAAAAATCTGTAAAAGCGTCTTCCAAATTATTACACAAAAGCAAAAAACCGTTGTTATTATTCGTTCCACAAAATTTAATGTAATCTTCCGTATGTTTGGGGTTATAATTTGCCGAAACACAGCTATTGAAACGACCATCAATATACTCTTCCGATGTATAAAGAATTAAAGGTTTATCGTTGATGAAAATTTTATACATTTGTGCGATGCAAAAAATGGAAAGTACATCCGCAAAGATAGCGGAATATTTATTAGAAATTAAAGCAATAAAACTAAGCCCTAATCAACCTTTTACATGGACAAGCGGATGGAAATCTCCGATATATAACGACAATCGAGTGTCATTATCTCACCCTATTGTTCGTACATTTATAAAAGTACAATTGGGAGCATTAATAAAAGAAAAATTTCCTGAAGCAGAAGCCGTGATAGGTGTTGCTACTGCCGGTATTGCGCCTGGCGCATTGGTAGCAGACGAAATTAATTTACCTTTTGGCTATGTTCGGAGCGAGGCTAAAAAACATGGCATGGGAAAACAGGTAGAAGGCGATATTAAACCCGGGCAAAAAGTAGTAGTGATAGAAGATTTAGTTTCAACCGGCAAAAGCAGTATTCATGCTATTGAGGTATTAAAAGAATATGGATGTGATGTACTTGGGCTATTTTCAATTTTTAACTATAGTTTTGATATTTCACATCAAGCATTTGAAGCTATCAACTGCCCATATTACTCGTTAAGCAATTACAATGCACTTTTAAAAACTGCTTTAGAAAAAGGAATTGTTGATGAAAACCAATTGGAAATTTTAAAAGAATGGAGAAAAAGCCCGGACACCTGGGGTAAATAATTGCACAGCACATTGAAACAACTAAAAGAAATCATACAATTTATTTTAGCAATCTATTTTGGGTTTATTACCCTAATAGGTTTTTTAGTATTATACCCCGGCTTTGCTATTACACTTAGCAATCCCAAATGGTACAAGTACGGGCATAAACTGCGTAAATTATGGGGAAGATGGTTGTTTTTAGGAGGATTTATTTGGGTAAAACAAATTGAAGAAAAGAAATTTGATAAAAAAGCAGCCTACGTTATTACACCAAACCATACCAGCAAATTAGACATTGTTACGCTTACAGTAAAATTAAACATTAATTTTAATTTCATGGCAAAAATTGAACTGGCAAGAGTTCCAATATTTGGAATTTTTTTCAGAACAATAGATATAGCTGTAGATAGAAAAAATGTTAGACACTCAGCACTTGCATACCAGCGTGCTTGCAATCAATTAATAAAAGAAAAACGTAGCATGGTAATTTTTCCGGAAGGCACAATACCCGGTAACACACCAAAATTAGGCAGATTTAAAGATGGTGCTTTTAAGCTAGCAATTGAAACACAAACCGATATACTTCCTGTAACAATTATTAAAAACTGGGAAATACTTCCCGACAATGGTAAATTCAGATTTAGACCCGGTAAAGTATATCAATATGTGCACGAACCAATAAGCACAAAAGGACTTACCACAAATGACATTACAAGTTTGAAAGAAAAAGTACAACATTTAATAGCTAATAAACTAAACGAGTATGGATATAACCAATGAAATGGTAGATAAATTAGCAGACCTTGCGAAATTAAATTTTACCGAAGCAGAAAAAAACGAATTAATAAAAGACTTAACAAATATTACTGCATTTGTAGAAAAACTAAACGAGATAAATACCGATGGTGTGGAACCTTTAATATTTATGACAGATGAAGTAAATGTATTAAGAGAAGACAAAGTTGAAAAACCAATAACTCAAGAAGAAGCATTAAAAAACGCACCATCAAAAGACAATTATTATTTCAGAGTGCCAAAATTCACTGTCAAATAATTTTAAATGCGATTTGTCTTATTCTTTTTTTCACTCTTTATATATAAATATTCATCGGCACAATTTGTAGTAAAGCCGCTTTCCACTCGTAATCATGTTCAGGAGTTAGTAAACAATTATTTTTTAGGCGATGGTATTAAAATAACCAAAGTAAGTTACAAAGGAAAAATTGAAGCTATTGGAGCATTTACTGATTATAACAATTGTGTAGGAATACCAAAAGGCATGGCACTAAGTACAGGCAGTGTAAGTGCAATTGCCGGACCAAATTACCGAAATAATACAGGAGCAAACTTTGGTGATTATTTCTTTTTTGATGAATCATTGATTACAAAAGCAAGCCAGTGCGATGGTGTAGTTTTAGAAATTGAATTTATACCGCTGTACGATAGCCTTTCGTTTAAGTTTCAATTTGGCAGTGAAGAGTATCCGGAGTTTGTAGGCAAAGAATTTAACGATATGTTTTTATTTGAATTAAAACCTATGTTTATAAAAGCCAAACCGAAAAACTTAGCAATACTACCAGACAAAAAAATGATTAGTATTAATAACGTTAATGCTAAAAAAAATAACGAATTATACATTGACAATACAAACCCTAATAACACACTGTACCAAACAATAGAATGGGATGGACTAACCAAACCAATGTATGTAGGCACTCGAGTACATGCAGATAATCCATATCATTTAAAAATATTACTTACCGATATTGAAGATTGTGAATACGATAGTGGTGTGTTATTAGAAGCATATTCGTTTCGTAGCTTTTCTTCAAAAGCAAAAAAAACTTTACCGATAAAAAAATCGTATGCTTTTCAATTTGAAAACAACAAAGCTACTTTTATAAAATCACAAGAAAATAAACTAAAACAATTAGCAGATAGTTTATATCGCTTCAGCTTTGATTCAATTGTAGCCATTGGGCATACAGACAACAATGGCACGGATTCAGCGAATCAGATACTATCTGAATTACGTGCACAAGCTATAATTGAATACTTTAAAAACACTAAAATAAAATGTGTAAATTATACTGCATTAGGTAAAGGAAGTACAGTACCATTAGTACCTAACATCTCGGAATCAAACAAAGCAGTAAACAGAAGAGTAGAGTTAATTTTTTATCCTAAAATCAAATAACTAACATTGTATTGTGTTACAATATGGATTAATAGGATACCCGCTTAAAAATAGTTTTTCTGAAAACTATTTTAACAGTAAATTCAGAAAATTAGGCATTGATGCACAGTATGCAAATTACCCATTAGCTTCAATTGATTTGTTTCCTAAATTATTACAAAATCATCCAAAACTAAAAGGACTAAATGTAACTATACCTTATAAAGAAAAAATAATTCCTTATTTAAATGAAGTTGAAGATACTGCAAAAGAAATAGGAGCAGTAAACACAATTAAAATTCTCGAAAATAAGCTAATTGGATACAATACCGATATATTTGGTTTTGAAAAAAGCATTTTACCCTTATTAAAACCCTGGCATCAACAAGCATTAGTTTTAGGAAGCGGAGGAGCAGCAAAAGCAATAATGTTTGTATTAAAAAAATTTGGAATAAACTATACTATTGTTAGTAGAAACAAACAGTATGGAATTTTATACGAACAAATTGATAAAGCTACTATTCGTACCCATCAGCTAATAATTAACTGCACACCTGTAGGGATGTATCCTAACAGCAATAACTATCCAGATATTCCTTACCAATTTATTACTCCATTACATTTAGCATTGGATTTAATTTACCTCCCTGAACAAACAATATTTTTACAAAAGTGCAAGCAACAAGAAGCCGTAATTCAAAACGGAATAATCATGCTTGAGCAACAAGCAGAAAAAACATGGGAGATTTGGAATTTGTAATTCGAACCTCGCAAAACATGTGTAATAAACATTAATGTTACTTTTTTGTGAATATTTAATTGGCAAATATTAACTGTTATATAAAATTAAAATTAAAATTTGACTCATGACTAAAAGAATATTTACCATATCCCTTTCAATTTTATTTTCAATTGTAAGTTTTGCACAAGAAAACTCGCAACCATCGCTAATTTTACCGGGGCACACCGATGATGTGGATGTAATTGCACTCTCAACAAATTTATTGGCAACTGGTGGACATGATTTTAAAATTAATTTATACCAAGCAGATAGCCCATTTACATTAATCAAAACTTTAGGTGGGCACTTAGGACCAATAACAGCCTTAGCTTTTACTAAAGATGGAAAACGGCTTGCCTCAGCTGGCGAAGATCGCTTAATACAATTGTGGGATTCAACCTTTACAATAGGTACACGTCTTGAAGGGCATAAAGACCGTGTAAATTGTTTGGCTTTTGAACGTACAGGCAGGTATTTATTTTCGGGTTCAGATGATAAAACTATTTTAATTTGGAATATCAAAACAGGAAAAGTAGTAAAAACCATTTCAAACGAACAGCCAATAAACTCTATTGCTATTAGTAATAATGGAAAATATATTTATGTAGCTGGTGGCGAACCCAAAATAAAATTAATAGAAATAGCTACCGGAAAAACAATCAAAACCTTTGATGGACACACGGATGTAGTAAATGACTTAGCTCTTACATCGGATGAGAAATTTTTGTTAAGTGGTTCAAACGATAAAACAGCACGAGTATGGAATTTAGCAACCGGAAAACAAGCACGGATTTTACCAATTGATTGCTGGAAAGCACTATCAATTGCATTAAGCAGTAATCAAAAATATGCTGTAACCGGATGCAACGATGGTTCTTTAAAAGTTTGGGAATGGGAAACAGGGAAATTAATACATTCAATTGCTTATACTATTGGTTTAACACGTAAAGCACTTTTTAATAAAGACAATACATTAGTATTTGCAGCATATATGTTACGAGACAAATCAGATTTTGGACTACGTGTTTTTAACAGTAATATTACAAAACCAATCCCGCCTAGTCAAATAAAAAATGAGAAAATAGCAGCTGATAGTTTATCTAAAATTAGCAAAGACAGCCTACCACAAAACCCAAAGTTGCCTACTAAAAATAAGTACGCACCAAATAATAAGAAATAATTATACAAATTGCCTGCTCAAAACCAGAGCATTACAATATGTTTTCTGCTTATGTAATTTGTGTCAAAAATTTTATTGATATAAATCAATAAGAATTTTGAAAAAGCTATACATTCGTAACCAAAATTAAAATGACTAAAGTTAGTATATAATTATTCAAACATGAAGATTTTTACACCAATTGCGAAAATGCTGGTATTACTTATCACATTAAGCACATTATCCCACTCAAGCTTATTAGCACAAACACCAGAAGAAGGTGAAAAACTTTTTACAGCAAACTGTACGGCTTGTCATGCTATTAATGACAAAGTAGTTGGGCCGGCACTAAAAGATGTGCACACTAAATACAAAGAAGATTGGCTAATTAAATGGATTAAAAACTCTCAAAGTTTAATTAAAAGCGGTGATGCTGATGCTGTTAAAATATCAAAAGAGTACAATGGAATGGTAATGAACTCATTTGAGAACCTAACAGATGTACAAATTAAATCCATTTTGGCATATATTGGTAAAGCAAGTTCAGAAGCCCCTAAGGCTGCAGCTACAGCAGATGCTTCAGCAGGAAGTACAACAGTAGCAGCTCCAGTTAGCTCTACCACAAAAAGCATCATTAATTGGTTAGTGGTTATAATAACCGGACTAATTGTACTTGTACTAGGATTAACTTTTGCAATCCTAGAAAGAGTTGATGACCTGAAGGGAAAATCAACAATAAACTGGAGTAAAATAAACTCTATTTTAATTTTCTTATTTGGTTCAGTAGGTATTGCAGTTGCAGCATGGGAAATTTATGCTCATGGTAAATTAACCGTATATAATCAAGAACCAGCTTCTGCACATGGACCACAATTTGATAACATGTTTAATATTACAACTATATTAACTGTAATTGTATTTTTTATAACACAAGCATTATTATTTTGGTTTAGTTTCCGCTATAAAAAATCTGAAAAAAGTAAAGCATTATTTTATCCTGATAACCATAAGTTAGAACTAATTTGGATAATTATTCCTTCAATTGTATTAACCACTTTAGTAATATATGGATTAAAAACTTGGAATAATGTAATGAATGTTACTACACCAAATGCCCGAATAGTTGAAGTTTTTGGATACCAATTTGGATGGAATGCAAGATATAGCGGGGAAGATAACAAATTGGGAAAACACGATTTCCGTCAAGTAGGTGTTATCAATTCACTTGGGGTAGATACTAATGACCAAGCAGCTATTGATGATGTAGTAACAAACGAGCTGCACTTGCCGGTAAATGAACCGGTAATGTTAAAGTTTAGAGCAAAAGATGTAATTCACTCTGCTTATTTACCACATTTTAGAGTACAAATGAACGTAGTACCGGGATTGCCTACGCAATTCGGATTTACACCTACATTAACTACCGAAGAAATGAGAAAGAAGTTA
>JACFNJ010000001.1:0-21074 GCA_019454865.1 Bacteroidia bacterium | reverse complement strand
TCATTTGACTACATACTATTGTGTAATAAAATTTGTGGAAGTGCACACTACCGCATGAAAATGAAAGTAGTTGTTCATGCAAAAGACGATTTTAATAAGTGGTATGCAGAGCAACCAAAATTGGTACAAAAAAATAATACCAATTTAGCTTCAACTGAACCTGCCGCATTACCTACAGATTCAACAAATATTACAACTAAAAATTAATCATATTTTAAAAATTACATAATACTATCAAACGAATTATGAATACGCATACAGCTTCAATTGATGTACAACACCACCACGAAGAAGAACATCATAACGAAAATTTTATAACCAAATACATTTTCTCACAAGATCATAAAATGATTTCCAAGCAATTCCTAATTACAGGAATTATTATGGGATTCATTGGAATGTTTTTGTCCTTATTATTTCGTTTGCAATTAGCATATCCAGACACAAAATTTACATTCTTAGAATCCATACTTGGACATTGGGGTAAAGATGGAAAATTAGATCCTAATTTTTATTTAGCATTAACCACAATGCACGGAACCATCATGGTGTTTTATGTGCTTACAGCAGGTTTAAGTGGAACTTTCTCAAATCTTTTAATCCCATTACAAATTGGTGCAAGAGATATGGCATCTCCATTTTTAAATATGCTATCCTACTGGTTTTTCTTTGCTTCATCTGTAGTATTAATTTCATCATTTTTTGTTGAAACAGGACCAGCAGCTGCAGGATGGACAGTTTATCCTCCACTTTCTGCTTTACCTAAAGCTTTACCCGGGTCTGGCTTTGGTATGACATTATGGTTGATTGCTATAATTCTATTTGTTGTTTCATCGCTATTAGGTGGCGTTAATTATGTAGCAACTATATTAAACATGCGTACAAAAGGCATGAAAATGACCCGATTGCCACTAACAATTTGGGCATTTCTTACTACAGCTATTGTAGGTTTATTATCGTTCCCTGTATTATTAGGTGCCGGTTTGTTATTAATTTTTGATAGAAGTTTCGGTACAAGTTTTTATTTAAATGAAATTGTTGCTGAATTTGCCGGAGGAATAGAACGTGTTGGCGGTAGTCCAATATTATACCAACATTTATTTTGGTTTTTAGGTCACCCTGAGGTTTATATCATCATCTTACCTACTTTTGGTATTACTTCTGAAATCATTTCAACTAATTCAAGAAAACCAATTTTCGGGTATCGCGCAATGATAGGTTCTTTATTATCCATTGCATTCCTTTCATTCTTGGTATGGGGTCACCACATGTTTGTTACCGGTATGAATCCATTTTTAGGCTCTGTATTTATGATAGGAACTTTAATTATTGCCGTTCCGTCAGCAATTAAAACATTTAATTACTTAGCTACCTTATGGAAAGGTAATATCATTTTTACAGTTCCTATGCTATTTGGTATTGGAATGGTTTCTTTATTTATTACAGGTGGATTAACCGGTATTCATTTAGGAAATGCTGCATTAGATATTAACTTACACGATACTTACTTTGTAATTGCTCACTTCCACTTAGTAATGGGTTGTGCTGCAATATTTGGTATGATTAGCGGAGTTTATCATTGGTTTCCTCGTATGTACGGTCGTATGATGAACAAAACATTAGGATATATCCATTTCTGGATAACAATTATCTCAGCATACTTTGTATTTTTCCCAATGCACTTTATGGGATTAGCCGGTGTACCAAGAAGATATTATTCAAATACAGCATACGACCAATTTGATGTATTTATGGATATGAACGTATTTATTACAATATCGGCAATTATTGGAGGAGCTGCACAATTATTATTCTTGTTTAACTTCTTCTACAGCATATTTAAAGGTAAAAAATCGGAACAAAATCCATGGAACTCAAATACACTAGAATGGACTGCACCTGTTGAACGAATTCATGGAAACTGGCCAGGCGAAATACCTCATGTGTATCGTTGGGCTTATGATTATAGTAAACCTGGAGCTGAGCAAGATTTTATACCACAAAATGTACCTGACCCAGGACAAACAGATGAATTAGAGGAACCAAATACATTAGTGCATAATCCTGCAACACAAAAAGAAACAGCACATTAAACCATAAAATATTTTTTAACATTTACTAAGTATAAAAACTATAAAAATTGAACTATTAATTAAGTATTCGTATTAATATTGTATTGTATTAAGGTAATAGAACTAATTGATACTCTATTTAGTTTTTTAATTATTGAGTAATTTGTTAAAAATAAAACGTATGAAAATAGAAACGATAGAAAAAACAGAACAATTAAACGTATTTTCAATTAAGCAAAAGCTGATTGATTATAGCCAATTAATAAAAGTTAGGCTAACATTATTGGTAGTTTTTTCAGCTGTTTTAACGTATGCTACTGCTGCCCGCCATCAGGGTATAGTTTGGTTTGATTTTATGATATTAACCATAGGCGGATTATTAGTTACCGGATCGGCAAATGGTATAAACCAAATTATTGAAAGAAACTACGACAAGTTAATGAAACGAACCTTGAACCGGCCTGTTGCAACTAAACGCATGGGCATAACCGAGGCTGCAATTACATGTTTCATATTAGGCGTTTCGGGTGTTGTTTTAATTGGTAAATTTTTAAATCCATTAGCAGGAACCATTGCACTTATTTCATTATTCATGTATGCTTTTATTTATACACCGATGAAAAGGATTTCTTCCTTTTCTGTATTTGTAGGAGCATTCCCTGGAGCATTTCCTGTATTAATCGGATATACCGCATATACCGGCTTTATTACTACCGAATCATTGATACTTTTTAGTGTTCAGTTCTTTTGGCAGTTTCCACACTTTTGGAGTTTAGCTTGGATATTAGACGAAGACTACAAACGTGCAGGGTTTAAACTTTTACCTACACACAATAAAGACAAAACATCTGCTTTCATTACACTTGCATTTACACTTTGCTTAATACCTGTTGGTATATTGCCTTCATTTGAAGGACATACCGGTTTGATATCAGCACTTATTGCTACGGTATGCGGTATTGTTTTAACATTTTATTCATTCAGGTTATTTAAAACCTGTGATAATAAAGATGCAAGGAAACTTATGTTTGGTGCATTTTTATATTTACCCATTGTTCAATTAGCATATTTATTCGATAAAATTTAAGATGGATTCAAGTATTAATAATAACGAACAAAGCCAACCTACAATTCATCCGGTTAAGTTTTTAACTTGGCTGATAATTGTTGCAAGTGTAATGTTATTTGCATCATTTACCAGTGCTTATATCGTTAGACGAGGAGAAGGGAACTGGCTTCAGTATGATATACCATCCATATTTGCATATAGTGTTGTAATTGCAATTTTAAGTAGTTTTACAATGCAATGGGCATATTGGAATGCAAAGAAAGATGAAATTAAAAATGTGAAAATAGGAGTAGTTCTAACATTTCTTTTAGGTATCGCATTTTGTATTAATCAGTGGATGGGATGGCAAGCATTAGTAGCAAATAATATTTATTTCGTAGGAAACCCGTCCGAATCTTTTTTCTACGTAATTTCCGGAATGCATTTACTTCACATGTTTGGGGGATTAATTTTCGTTGGAATTATTTTATTCAAAACATTTACATTTAAAGTTCATAAAAAAAATTTATTATCAATTAATTTATGTACAACATACTGGCACTTCTTAGGATTTGCCTGGGTGTATTTATACTTTTTTTTATTACTAAATAGATAAAAACAGAAAACTAAACAATATGGCAAACACAGCTACATTAACCGACAGAAGAACGCAATGGGGAGGCGGAAAATCTCCATTTAACATTAGTTATGGAAAATTAATGATGTGGATTTTCTTAGTAACTGATGCGTTCACCTTTTCAAGTTTACTTACCGCTTACGGATTTATAAGACACAGTTTTAGTGGTAATACTGAAACACCATGGCCTTCTCCGGATGTTGTATTTAATCACTTTCCATTTTTACATGGTGTTCATCTACCATTAATGTTTGTGAGTTTAATGACATTTATTTTGATTTTCTCTTCTGTAACAATGGTATTAGCAGTTGAAGCCGGACACAGAATGGCAAAAAAAGAAGTAGTAAAATATATGTTCTATACCATATTGGGTGGATTAGCATTTTTAGGTTGCCAAGCATGGGAGTGGACTCAATTTATTATCGGTTCTGAACAAGGAAGAACTTTAGCAGATGGAACAATAATTCATGGTGCTAATTTGGCAATAAATGAATATGGACCTGTTGCATTTGCCGACTTGTTTTTTATTGTAACCGGATTTCATGGATTCCACGTTTTTAGTGGTGTAGTTTTAAATATTATTATTTTATTCCAAACTATGGATGGTGTATTTGAAAAAAGAGGTCATTATGAAATGGTAGAAAAAGTAGGATTATATTGGCACTTTGTTGATTTGGTTTGGGTATTTGTATTTACATTCTTCTATCTTATCTAACTAAATTAACAAGTTATTTTAAAACATAAACAAAAGAATATTATGACAACACATAACGAACATATAGAACATACTGATACGCCTTCAAACATGAAAGCTCAAATTTGGAAAACATTTTGGATTTTATTAGCACTTACTTTAGTTGATATTGCTTTCTATTTCGTAATACCACACAGTACATTGCGTAATTGGATATTTATATTATTAGGTATTGTAAAAGCATTTTATATTGTAGGGATATTTATGCACATGAAATTTGAAAAGAAATTTCTTCAAAAAGTTATTATTCTACCCATGGGATTGGTAGTGTATATGATAATATTAATATTAATTGAAGGCGTTTTTACAGACACTGTAAGAAATTTACTTCCATAAAATTATAATTGCTAATCAAATACATTATTTCGTTAAAGGTTGTGTTTACATTAACACAACCTTTTATATTATATATACCGTATGAAAAATAAAAAATACTTAGTAGGAATAGGAGTAGTAGCAATACCACTTTTTATTTTTTCTTTATTTTATTTTGGTGAACCAAAGTTTGAGAAACTTCCTATATATGGAGAGCGAATAGAGCCAAACGGTAAAGATATTTTAGATACAATTTATTATCAAATCCCAAATTTTAAAGTAGTAAACCAATCGGGAGATACAATTACACAAGAAAATCTAAGCGGATGTATCTATTTAGCTAACTTCTTTTTTACTTCATGTAAAGATGTTTGTCCAACCATGAATAGAAGACTTAAAGCATTGTATGACGAAGTTGAAGATTTAGAAAATTATAATGCTAAACAAGCAAAGGAAAAAGGCGTTCCTAACAAAACTACTCCAATACGGTTTATATCATTTAGTGTAGATCCTGAAGCAGATAGTATTGAAGTATTAGCCGAATATGCAAAGCGCTTTTCTATTACAGGTAATCACTGGCATTTTTGCACTACCGATAAAAAATCAACTTTTAATATTGGTAGTGGATTTTTATTGCCGGTATCTATTGAAGATAGCACAATTGACCATAGCCAACAAGTTATATTAGTTGATAAAAGCAACCGAATTAGAGGATTTTATGATAGCCTGGATGATGCTGAGATAAAACGATTAATAGGTGAGATAAAACTATTACTTTTTGAATACGCACAAGAAGAAAAATAGTAGAGATGATTTATAAATTTGTGGTTTCATTTTGTTTTTTATTTGATTTATTTCTTTTAAAGTCCTTTTAGCCTTATATATTTGTATCTTAATTATGAAATTCAAATTCACAATTCTGTTTTTAATTGTATTAGTGTTATTAATAATAACACCTTTAACTGATACTTCCGCTCAAGGCTGTCCAATGTGTAAATCTACCTTAGAAGAAGCACGTAAAAACGGCTCAATGGTAGGAAGTTCATTAAATAATGGCATCTTGTATTTACTTGCTCTCCCCTATTTGGTTGCTACTGCTTTTGGAATAATCTGGTATAAAAATACTCGTAACAAAAAAAGTTCAACTGCATCAAATGAGTAATCAATCAATTTCAGCAGTATCTTCAAGTACTACAGCTTTACTTAGCTGTAAATGCGTACGGTGCAGAAGAGGTAAAATGTTTAAGCACTCTGCTTTTAACGTTAAACAATTTATGGAAATGAATGATCTATGCCCGAATTGTGGGTTGCGATTTGAAGTTGAGCCGGGATTCTTTTGGGGAGCAATGTATATAAGTTATGCATTTACTACTGGCATTTTAATAGTTTCAGGTGTTTTAGTATATTTTTTACTTAACGATCCTGAATTTTGGGTATATTTAGTTACAGTACTTTCAATAACATTTATTTCAATTCCTTGGAACTTTAGGTACTCACGAGCATTAATGCTTTATCTTTTCTCATCGGTTAGTTTTGACAATAAACTGTCAAAATAAACTTTTAATAATATACCAAATTAACTGCTTTTTCGTTTCACTTAATGTATAGATGTTTCATACAATTGTAACTTTACTATGGACAAAAATGTATCTGATTTTATAAACTACTTAAAATACGAGAAACATTATTCTGCACATACAATTTCAAGTTACACTATCGATTTAGTATCGTTTGAGAAGTACATACAAGAACATTTTGAAACACCTTTAATAGCCTTAAATCATCATCAAATAAGAAGCTGGATTGTAGAATTGATGAATGAAAAGTTGGATGCAAAAAGTGTTGCAAGAAAACTTTCAACCTTAAAGAGTTTCTATAAATTTTTGATGAAAGAAGAGTTGATTTCATCTAACCCAACAACAAAAATACAAGCTCCAAAAGCATCCAAAAAACTACCAAGTTTTGTAGAAGAAAAAAAGATAAACAATCTATTTGATATTGAATAATTAGAAAACGGTGAAGCAATTTTTCCTAATACATTTGAAGGACAACGCAACCGTTTGATATTGCTTTTATTTTATACCTGCGGCATACGTCTTTCAGAATTAATACATTTAAAAACTAATGATATTGATTTTTACAGAAACACCATACGAGTTTTAGGGAAACGAAACAAGGAACGCATATTACCGATAACCAAAGAATTACAAAACGAACTTAAGAAGTATTTAGAAATAAAATCAGAATCCGGTTTGAAAGATGAGTTTTTATTTGTACTTTCATCGAAACAAAAACTGTATCCTAAACTTGTATATACTATTGTTAAATCTTATTTGAGTATGGTTACTAGTATTGAAAAAAGAAGTCCGCATGTACTTAGGCATACATTTGCTACACACTTGTTAAACAAAGGTGCCGATTTAAATTCCATTAAAGAATTGTTGGGGCATTCAAGTCTTGCAGCAACTCAAGTATATACGCACAATAGCATTGAACGATTAAAGAATATACATAAAACCCGTCATCCACGGGGATAACTAATAAACAAATAAATTTCTGTTTACAGAATCGTAAATAAATTAATCATCAATCAAAATTTTTTAAAATCATGAAAGTTGACATTCAATCCATCCATTTTACAGCCGATTACAGGTTATTGGACTTCGTAACAAAAAAAGTAGAAAAAGTAACAACCTTTTTTGAAGACATTAAAAGCGCAGATGTATATTTACGTTTAGAAAAAGATTCAGAAAAAGAAAATAAAACAGTGGAAGTTAAATTAAATATTAGCGGTAATCCAATATTTGCAAGCGGACAATCCAATACGTTTGAATCTGCTACAGATTTGATGTTGGACAAGTTAGTAGCACAAGTTAAAAAACACAAGGAAAAGCTTGTTGCCAAGAACTAATTCAAATTCATTAATAAAAATATAAACAAAATAGCTATCCAAATTGGATAGCTATTTTGTTTAATATAGATTCTAAATATAGAAATTGAAATACTAAAATACTTTAGATGCAATTTCTTTGGTTGCACTACTTAATCCCATGGTATAATAATGCAGCACCGGTACACCTGCAGCTTTTAATTCAAGGGATTGCTGAATAGCCCATTCTATCCCTACTTGCTTAACAGCCTTATCATCTTTGCAATTTTCAATAGCACTTACCAAATCATCCGGAATATCTATATGAAATATTTTAGGCAATGCTATTAGTTGCTTTTTATTAGCCATTGGCTTAATACCCGGAATAATTGGAACAGTTATTCCCATTGCTCGGCATCTGTCAACAAAATCAAAAAACTTTTTGTTATCAAAAAACATTTGTGTAACAATATAATCAGCACCGGCATCAACTTTTTGCTTAAGCCATTTCAAATCGCTATTCATATTAGGAGCTTCAAAATGTTTTTCAGGATACCCGCTTACGCCTATACAAAAGTTGGTAGGCGTTGCATTTTCTAATTCATGGTCAAGGTAAACCCCGTTATTCATATCAATTACTTGATTTAACAACTCCAAACTATTTTTGTTTCCATCCGGTTCGGGTACAAAGTTTGGCTCATTTTTTACACTATCTCCACGTAATACAAGCACATTTTGAATGCCTAAGAAATTTAAATCAATCAATGCATTTTCTGTTTCTTCTTTACTAAATCCGCCACAAATTAAATGAGGTACTGCATTTACTTTATATTTATTCATTAATGCCGCACAAATTGCTACTGTACCGGGGCGCTTACGTGTAAATACTTTATCAAATCCACCACCTACACGTTTACGTAAAATAAACTCTTCACGATGATAGGTTACATCAATAAATGCAGGTTTAAACTCCATTAATGGATCAATTCCTGCATACAAACTTTTAATATCCTTTCCCTTTAATGGCGGTAATATTTCAATGGAGAAAAGTGTTTCTTTTGCGTTTTCTATTATTTCTGTTATTCTCATGGTTGCTTAATTCACAAATCTATGGTTTTATTAAATACAATTTCTGTTAAAGTTTATCATTTATTTAATTCTCAGGTCGTCCAATCATCTTTTTCTCATTCATAATTTTCATTTGCTCGGAAAGCATTTCTTTTCTTTCCTCATCAGTTAGTTCAGTTGATTTTTCGGCACCTAAATCGGGCTGCCCGGCATCAACCCATGCTGTGTACCATATAGAACCGATCATCAATACTGCATCCCGCATTCTTCTTTCTACCTGATTATTTAACATGGTATGATAGGCTTCGCTGTATTCTTTGGAATATACTTTAACCATATTTTGCCCGCGCTGCTCGTTACTATATTTCCTATCTACACTATACGAATTGTTCAATTGTTGTTCAAATTGTAAAACACTGTCTTTAGCAGAATAGCTTCCTTCACAAGCTAACCATGCTGCTTTTTGAACATTATCAATATAAGTGGCTTTACCTACAAAAAAATCATACCCATTTGCAAACAATTCAGGTAAACGACTTTCCCAAAATGCATGAATACCATGCTGTCCGGTTAGTTGCCCGTTATAATTTTCAGTAGTATGCAAAGGAACATGCGCATCTCCAATATAATGTCCTATTTCAGCAGAATACCGTAAAATATTGGGAACATTTTTTTCATTAAAAGCTTCTGTTAATTTAAACTTCATTAAATTGATATACCAAGGTACAATACCATAGGCTTTAAGAGTGTCTTCGGTGTATTTTTCGATAGCAGCTTTCCAATAAAATGGAACAGTATCAATTGGAGTTGTGGTTTCATAATAATCCAAATCAATATAATGTCGGCTTCCTTCATCGGGATCGCTGTATCTGCGCATATCAGCATCCGTAGCATGCTCAGTTATGTATTCGATGTTATTTTTATAAAATAGAAATAACTCCTCAGGTAGTGTAAATATTGCAACTCTATTAATAAGTTTATGTGCAAAAAACCCCCAACTAAAAACAGGAATAACCACTACCAATAGAAGAAATATAATTACTATTCTTTTTAACATTATGTATTTGATAAGTATTAAAGATACTGTTTTATTTTACTCAATGGTTTTAATAAAAAAGTGTACCATGCCGGTCTTATACTATTAATTTCCCATGCCTTTCTATCTTGTAAATTGGCTAAAATCCTATTTTTTAAGCTTCGGTTGCTTTGCCCTCCTAAACGCATCTTAACAATTACAGCATTGAGGTGTGATACGTTAATTTTGTTTACATAACAAAAACGCAACATCAATTCATAATCAGCAGATGAATTTAACAATTGGTTGTATCCTCCGTAAGCGTTATAAATAGACTTTTTAGCAAAAAATGTAGGATGAGGTGGCATCCATCCTTTCTTAAACCGATTGATATTAAAACTACCGGAACGCCATTTTCTTACTATCCTATTTTTATCCGTTCGGCTAATGTAATCTAAGTCAGCATAACAAGCATCAATATTTTTATTCCTAAATTCATTTACAATGTTTTGAATTATTTCGGAATTTGTATAAAAATCATCGGCATTTAAAAATGCAACAATATCACCGGTAGCAATTGACAATCCTTTATTCATTGCATCGTATATTCCATTGTCGGTTTCGGAAATTATTGTACTAATTTTTGAAGCATACGATTGAATAATTTCGATACTACCATCCGTTGAGCCACCATCAATTACAATGTACTCAATGTTGTTATACGATTGATTAATTACACTTTCAATTGCATCTTTTACATACAAACAATTATTAAGAACTACTGTAATGATAGAAACTTTCACGCTAATTTAAATATTGTTTTTATCCAACCTTCAATGGAATAATATTTACGTTGTTCTTCATCAATTGGCTGGTAAGGTGTGTCCCAAAATTCATTTTTAAGTATTGGTTTATTTCTATCAATTATTAAAATATTATTTGGGTTATAAAAATCGTATTGAGCAATTGCTTTATTTGTTGTAATCAGTTTTCTTTCTGCTCCTATCATTTCAATTGTACGCATGGTAAGCCCTGTTTGATAAGGATGTTGTACATCAAAAACAGCAAATGAATGTTTAATCTTATTCATTATCTCTATTGCTGAAATTGAGTTAAAGTTAAACTCACTATACGGTGCTTTTAAAAACTTTACATCCCTGAATTTTTTATATAAAAACAAAACCCGATTATGGAAGTACATATAAAAATAAAAACTTTTACTACTATCCAATAACTGTTTCTTAACATCTGAAATCAAATTATATCTATCACTATGCACTGTACCAATAAAGCATAAATCATATTTCACGTTTGGTTTATCTTTCCATTTATACGTATCAAACGTATCAATAAAAAACAACGGACGAAAAACTACATTAGTTAAATTATTTGCATCATCCCTATCAAAAGAATAGCACCAATCAAATAGAGGAAATGCAATTTGTGCAGGCTTTTTATTTCGGATAGAATCCCACATATATAGTATGAATCGTGCATTGGGTTGTTGCTTTCGTAACTTTTCAATTACTTTTGGTGTCATTGCTTCCAAGTTTACAACAAATACATAATCAAATTGCTTTGCAGCAGTTTGATTTAATACCTGATTGTAATACTTTTTAATTTGGCTACTTATTATGTTTCTGTTTATTCGAATAAATACTTTTGTCCAAAATGTATTTTTAGGTCGCTCATCAAAATAAGTTACATCTGCGCCCATTTCCTCCAGCTTCGCTTTTATTGCTAATTCGTAACCGAAAAATTTAGGTGCAAAAAATAAAACTTTCTTATTGCTGAGTGTATTCATGAATTATTTGTACAAACCTTTTGCTTTCATTTCTTGCAACGATTCCTGGTACTTGCTTTCTTTAATTTCCTGCCCACTTACCCATTTAGTAAATCTATTTATCCCCTCATTAAAATCAACAGTTGGAGTAAAGCCTAATAGAGTTTTGATTTTAGTAAGGTCGGCAAAATTATGACGAATATCGCCCAAACGATAATTTCCGGTAATTGTTACTTCAATCTCTTTTTTGGGGTTATATGCTTTTATCAATGCATCAACCACTTCATTTACAGTAGTAGCTACACCACTACCAACATTAAATATCCGGTTGTTTGCTTCTTCTTTTTCAAGTCCTAAAATTGTAGCATTTACAACATCATCAATATAAACAAAATCGCGACTTTCTAAGCCGTCTTCAAATATATTAATAGGTTTTAAGTTGCGTATTTGGGTCGAAAAAATGGATAAAATTCCGGTATATGGATTGGACAATGATTGTCCAGGACCATACACATTTTGATAGCGAAAAGCAACAGGAACAATACCTATTGTAGGGCAAACAGTCATTACCATTTGCTCTTGATTCTGCTTGGTAATTCCATATACTGATGAAGGATGAATTTTTGAGTCTTCACTTGTAGGAAGTAGTTTTAGGCTTTTGTCATCCTTGTAATGAACTCCAAAATCACCTTTTTGCATATCTTCATCCTTACGGTGGGATGGATAAACTTCACCATAAATTTCTGAGAAGTATTTACCCTCGCCATAAATTGAGCGAGACGAAGCAACTATAAGTTTTTTAACCTGGTGTTTGGTATTTACCAACAAATCCAATAACAAAGCTGTTCCACCAACATTAACATCTACATAGCGGTGTATCTCATACATGGATTGTCCGGTTCCGGTATCTGCTGCAAAATGAATAATTGCATCTACATTTTGAATTGCACTTTGCAATATCTCTTTATCCGTAATTGAACCATGAAAAAATGTAACTTTATCTTTAATGGATAAATACAATGGCGAACTAAAAGGATTTTCGCCATGAATTTGTGGCAACAACGAATCCAACACTACTACTTCATATCCTTTGTCAAGTAGTTTCAAACAAATATTTGAGCCTATAAATCCGGAACCTCCGGTAATTAGTATTTTTTTATACATAAATTCATTTCGTGTAACTAAACCTTTTCCCAATGTTTTGTTTCAAAATTATATTTTTTTATCACTCTAGCCGGAGAACCAACAGCAATGCAATATGCAGGAATATCTTTAGTAACTACAGACATGGTTCCTATTATACTTCCCTTACCGATGGTAACTCCAGGTAATATACTTACAAATTCTCCTATCCATACATTATCTTCAATTATTACCGGCTTTGCAACCAATGGACGTGAGTTGGGAGGAGTTAGCGGAGAGTCATCCAAATCAGTTCCTGAATAGTTTCCATGTGCACAATCGGAAATATAAATTTTACTTGCAAGTAATACGTCATTCCCTATTCTTACGTCTTTAACGGCAGTAATATGTACGTAATCATTCATCTCTATATTATTGCCAAGTGTTAAGCATTTGTTTGAGGATTCATCCAATGGATATGCTTCTAATCGGCAACCAATACCCGTAGTTAAACCTATTCCTAAATCAATGTATTTTTTATTACGAATTTCAAACGGAAATCGTATCAAGCGAGATTTGGAATAAAAAAGCTTTGTACGAAGTACAAAACAAATCATACGTATTGTTCCTAATAATCCATATTTACTAATTAGTTGCATTGCTGTTTTTCAGTTTTACTTTAATAATTCGGATTGCAAACTTTATCAATGAAAACAATAGTGCGGTAATATACTGAAAGCCGTTAATATAGTTATTGCTATAAACAAACTTTAAATTTTTAAGTTCTCCTTTTTCCATTTCAACTACGTTTCCGGAAAGTCCCGAATGACCAAAACCTTCTTTATCATAGCCATAATTAATTAAGCGTATATTGAGCAAATAACAATTATATTGATGTGCAATACGCATAAAGTAGTTTCCTTCTTCAGCATAGCGTTGTGTTTCATCAAAATATCCAATTACATTTACAATTTCCTGCTTAAAAACCACTGTTGATGGCTGGAAATAATTTTTAAAGATTAAATTGGAAACAGTTATTTTATTTAGGTACTCAAATTTTTTCCAAAAAAAACGCTCAATCTTTTCACGAATTGGATTACAAGCAATAAAATCAATATTAGGGTTAGCCATTATGGTTTCATACTGAACCTGCAATTTATTGTTATGCCATTCATCATCCGAGTCTAATAATGCAATCCAGTTTCCGACAGCATTTTTCAATCCTGTATTTCGTGCTTTTGAAACACCACCATTTGATTGATTAATTAAAACAAGTTGCATGTCAGGATTTTTTTTGCGCCAATCTTCAACTATATCCGCACTATTATCGGTTGAACCATCATTAACAACTATTATTTCTTTTACACGTAAGGTTTGCCTTGCAACTGAGTTTAAACTACGAACAATATCGTTAGCTGAATTATACATAGGAATAATAACCGAAACCTCAAATTTCATAAAGCTAATCTTACAATTGATTTTTCAATTCTTCTACTGCATTATCAATACTATAAAAACGTTGTGCTATATATAAGTTTTCGCACATCAAATTATACTCATCACTATCGTTATGTTGTATTAATTTCCAAATAAAGTCTTTCATAGCAGATAAATCGTCAGCAATATAGCCAATTTTTTCTGCCTTAACACAAAGGTCATTTAAGCTCTCGTTTCTTAAACCTATTATTGGTATTTGGTATTTCAATGCATCCATAATAGTACCACTTGCGGTAAAACGATATACACCACTTGGTGCAAAAAACAATAAATAATTAACGGATGAAATGGATTGATTAAACGTATTTTTATCCAACATTCCATTATTATTGGAAATTATTTTCACATAATTATTACAATAAGGCATTATATCCTCTTCCAACTTACCAATAATTTGAAACTCTACTTTTCCTGCATCAATTTCATTTGAAAATGATTGAGCGAGTTCAAAAATTAAGTGGCTTTGTTTGATAAAAGTAGTATGTACTCCTATGGATGCAAAGATAATTTTACCTGTACTTACTTTTTTATTAAGCTTATCCGATGAAAAATTACCTGGATGTGTAATAGCTAAAACATCTTTATCCTTTAACTTAAATGTATTCAATAAATTTAATCGGATTGTATGTGATAGTGCAATATATTTAAACCTATCGTTAATTTCATTTGGATAGTTGATGGCTGATTGAAGCGTGTTATAGTAGCTATTTGGGTGTAAAAATATATTTTCAACTTCGCCATGTAGTACTAAAAAAACCTGCGTATGTTTATTGAGTAATTTTAAAGTATATTTAATTATTAGATGTACAATAGGTAAAGCAGATGTAATTACAAGTACATCAATTGGCTTTCTTTTACTTTTAATTAGTAATTGAAACCAAATCAAAATAAAACGAACTTCACGTAAAACCAGCTTCACTTTTTTAAAAATTTTATTAGAAGCCTGATTAGAAACAACAGTAAAGCTATACTTTGTTACCTCCAAATGTTTTAAAGCATTCAAGTGTTCGTGTTCGCCCCAGAAAGATGCAGTACTAACGTTATAATATTTTTTAAAAACGCTAACAACACTTGCATTTATTTCTGTATGTACCAAACCAGTACGTGCAAGCTCGGCAAATACAATATTGCTAATTGGAGGTGAGGTAAATAAATTCTGCTCGTATCGCTGAATATTCGATTTACTATCATAATATTTAAGAAACGTATCGCGCGAACTTTTATTAAATTTCGTAAAAGTATTGTTATTTATGGTTTCAATAAACTCTTTATCTGAATTACATATATAACCAACTGAATTTATATCAATTTCGTAGCCCTCAAATGCTTCTTTGGTTGCTATAATTTGTTTACCAAACATAAATGCTTCAGCAAGTTTTGTTTTCATTCCGCTTCCTTTAAAAATGGGGGCTATTACTACATCCGACTTATAGTAATAAGGAGCTAAATCCTCAACTGTACCAACTACATTTATATTTGCATGTGTAAATTTTTGTGCCACAGCCTCAAACCCTCTACCTACTATTGTAAGTTCGGCATTTATAAATGGAAAAACCTTATCAACGAACCATTTTATACCATGATAATTGGAGAAGAAATAAGTACCTACAAAAAGTATCTGCAATTTTGAATTATGTGAATTATTATTGATTTGCGATGCCTCATATCGATCAACCATACTTGTTGGAAAAATACGATATGGCTTATTAAAAGGCAGGTTATACAAAGTAAAAATTCGCCTTGCATCACGCTTGTTTAAAAAAATTAATTCATCTGCATTTTTACTCCCTACTTTTTCATTATAGCGAATTGCAACAATGGAAAGTATATGCCATAGTTTTAAACTTGAAAATAATAATCGGAGAAAATAATCGTATTCAACATTATGAAAAAATTGTTTAACAGTTATTTGTGGCGAATGTTGTTTAATGTAACGAGATAACTTTGCCAATAAGGAATTGTCAATAAATGCTTCGGTATAATTCCCGGATTTTAGCATTTCCTTAATTTGAAATAAATGTGAGCTGTTTAATCCAGAAAGATTCAATCTTAGTATATTTAAAAACTGCTGAACACGGGATACTTTCTGGTTAATCCAATAACAGTCCACATTTTTTTCGCCAAACTGCTGTTGCAATAATACTAGATTTCTTTGAGTAATTACATGTGCTCCGGTATTTACCCCTTCAATTGCTCTTGCTATAAACAATACCTTGCCCATTTTATTTAAAGGTTAAATAATCTATCCAATTTGAAGTAATTAAATCAACAATTGAATTATTCATATAAGAATTAGCGTAACCAATTTCTGCCGTAGTACGCAATTGTAACAACAATAGGTTAGAATAAGCAAAAAACGCCACAAAGAACAACCATAAAACTATCTTTTGTTTCTTAACTAAATCCACATTTAGTATTTGCAAAGTAATTAAAATATAAAAAGGGAAGTAGGTTAAGGTATATCGAACAAAATTATGAACATTACTTCTGTTTATCAGCAGGAATAAAAATGCCAACACATTCATGTTTAACAATCTATTGAATACTTTCAGATCAATGTTTTTAATGACGTTTTTACTTTGGCTAAACAAAAGAAATAAAACCATTATACCGTATAATACTAAAATCAGATAAAATCTCCTACTCAAATTCCAGTTATAATCAGCATACAGTTCTGCCCTTTCTTTAAATCCAACTCCAAGATAATCGCCAAGTAAAGTTGTAAAAACATCATTCACGTTTACAAATGATATTGCTAAAGCAATCAAAAACATTGGTATAAAATAATTTATTACCCACTTTTTCCTCATCAAGAAATACACCGGAAGTAAAAACAATCCTGACAAATGCACCAATAATGAAACTATTAGCCATATCAAACCACTCTTTTTATCTTGACTATTTAGTACTAAGGCATATCCCATTATAGCAATTGCCGAACATTGTTTAATGGTTTCAGTAGTTTGGTAAAACGGAATACCAAGCAAGGCAACCACAACAAAATAAAATGCATATTCTCCTTTACTAAGTGCAATAACTTTGGCGTATTGATAGTATGTAAGAAGACAAAACACATACGTAACAGTAACCCAAAAAAATGGCATAATGGGAAAATAGGTTGGAAATAAACGTGTAAACAAAAAATTTATAGCAATAAATAAAATATTTATTTCACCAGAAACTATTACTGTTTGGTATAATAAATCGTTAAAACTTGACACATCTACTAACTTAAGATATGCTGTTTTATACCGTTCAATATCTGTCATCTCAACACTAATAGATTTAGTGGTGCTGGCAACTAATCCAAAAGTAAGTGCAATTAGTAATATGGTTAATATTTTATACTCTTTAAAGTAACAATGATAAAAAATCCAGATTAGAAGTGTGATTAATGGGAAGAAAAAATATATTGGCAAAGTCGCTAATATTATTAACAACTCACCATTTGTATTTTTAAGCTCATCTGAAAAATTAAACTTAACACTCATCTCCCAAATTGATTTTTTAATTTCTTTAAAAACCTAAAATACCACGGATTCATTATAGCAGTAATATTATCAATACTTTTATCCGGTAAAACTACAGATGTGTTGTTTAATAGTTGAATTAAATTATTAGTAACTGCTTCTAATGCATGATTATTTAAATAGTACAGATTACATGCTGATGCAATTTCATTATAACTTTTTTCATTTGTTATTTGATTGATAATATCTGTAATACTGTGTTTATATTTGTTAGTAGTGGGATATATATTTCCCATACTAAAGCCTTCGGCCTCATAAAGCCATTGAAATTTGTTATCCAATATCTGTGTATCGTAGGGCATTAAATCAACCATAACAACAGGTATTTTTAGTTTTGCAAACTCCAAAAGGGATGTGCCCATTGCTACACCTAAATCTATTTCTTTAACTAAATACTCATTAAGTGTATCGCCAAGTAAAGTATCCTTAAACTCGAAACGAATATCTAATTTCGAAAAGAATGATTTTAAGCGCGTTTCTTCTTCACCATTTCCAATGATTATAAAATTTATTCGGTTTCTATGTTCAGCTGGCAATTGATTTAAATGCCAAGCAAAATTTTCAATTGCAGAAACCTTATCTGTTGCAATTCGTCCTAACCAACAAACATTTATATTGTTATTATTTGAGAATTGGTGCAATGTACCTTGATATGGATTACAACAAATAGGTAAATAGTGCAACGATTCTTTAGTAAATGGAAGGGCAAGTTTGTTCTGGTTTTCAATATAGTTAGGATAATCCATATACACCATTCCTCCATTTTGCATCAAATTAGAAAACGCATTTCCTATTTTTTTAATAGCATTGTTAGTAATAAACCAATTGCGAGTAATAAAGTAGTTTGTAAAATGAGTTGGGTGTATTGACCAAAACAAAACACGTGTATTATTATTTGTTACTTTAAATGAATTGATTTTAAATAAATGACAAAATGGTGTAACAATTATAGTTTCATAGTCAATTACAACGGACGTATCATCGGTAAATTCAACAAGTTTTATAGATGTAGCTTCAAGGTTTTTACGTAAAAAGCCATCGGTATAATCCAATACATAAACAGGAATATTGTATGATTCAGAAATATATTTCGCTAACCGAATATATAAATACTCCGCTCCACCCACAATTGTACTTGGGTAAAAAAAGGTAATAGATGGAATAGAGTAATTGTTCTTATTCATTGTTTTTAAAAAACTATTTTACGAAATAAAATTAGCATAGTAACCAAATACAAGAAATAATTGAGTGTATAGGCATAAATAGCACCTATTACCCCAAACCAATTAACAAAAAGTATCGTAAAAATATAAAGTGAAACAGAAAAAAATATTTCAGTAACTATAAATTGTTTTGTCATTGCTTTAGCAAGCATCATAAATGCCAAAAGCCAACTTGCAATTTTAAAAACATCCCCTATCAACTGAGGCAAAAACAAAATTGCCATTTCAGTAAATGAATTGGTAAACACCAAACTAATTACTAAGTAACGCGAAAAATATATTACAATACAAAAAGCAAGCAATGCAGGTATGATAATTTTGTATCCATACCATACTTCTTTTTTTATATCTCCTCTATTTTTTAACTCCGATAAACGTGGAAGATAATAAACCGACAAGGTGGTAGTAATCATGGTAAGATATAAAACAGATATTCGTGTAATGCCTTCATAATAGCCCATCTGAACAGCCCCACAAGTTTCATGAATAAACTTACGAATTAATATTTGCACATAAGGAACGCAGATAGTACTCACCAATGTCATCATTGAAAAACTTAACAAGCCTTTGTAAATACCTGTGTCGGAAAAATTGAATAATGCATTTCGTTTAAATCGTTTACTTTTTCGGGCGAAAAAAAACAACAATACAAACACTACAGATTGATAAGTAACTGTAGCATACAATGCACCCATTAAGCCAAACTGAAAAATAAGTACTACTGAAAAAATTAACCCTACAATACTTGTAAGGATATTTAACAAATTAAATTTTTTATACAGTTGTAAGCCATTTAGTATAGAAACAAAAAGGTTAAATGTTGAATAAAAAACTAATGAAAGTCCAAATACTAAGAAAACACCCAAATACTCTTTATTACCATTAAAAATATAAGAACTCCAGAATGAAGAACCAATGCCTACAACCAAACTAAAAAATAACGTGCAAAGTAAGGTTATAGAAATAGCAGCATGAATTACTTTGTTTTGTTTTTCGATATCATCATTGTACTGTGCTATGTACTTAACAACACCATTAGTAATTGCCCCTGTTGATAATGTCATTATTATCAAAACAAAACTATTTAACTGACCAATAATACCAAGACCTTCGGGACCCAATTTTATGGCAATAACTTTAGCCATAACAAAGGATGTAATCATTTTGACACCTGTAGCAAGAGCCGAAATTAAGGATACAGAGATGAGCTTAGAAGACTGCGGTTTTTGCAGGATTTTCATTCCTAAACGAGACTTAGTTTGCTTTGGTTATCTGAATATTTCGTTTCAAATATTCTTTACCATATAATCCTAAAAATGTTAATACCCCCCCTAAAAATCCAAACCCAATTCCATATAAAATTTTTGATTTCTTTTCTATTTTTACCGGATAAGTTGGTCTATCAATAAGTACTAACAATGGGGTTTGATTCTCCAAATTAAATTTTGCAATTTCCAAATTCTTTAAAACCTCAGCAAACATCAGATTCAGCATTTCTACATCTCTTCTTGTACGCTCAACTTTTATGCGGGCAGTCATTTTGGATAAGTTTAAATTTTCATCCATATACGCTGCACCAGTTATTTCTTTACTTCCAAGTATTGCTTGTATTGAATCGGCACGATGCTTAATTAAATTATAGTTTTTTACTTGCCGTTGTGTAACCTTGTTTACATAGTAAAGATTTATCTTTTCATATAAAGAATCCAAAAATAACTTAGTAAGTTTTTCATCTTTTGAATTAAAATTTACAGTAACAATTCCGGCACTTTGCGCAACAATTCCAGATTTTTTCTTGCCCTCAATTTTCAGCATTTGCCCCTCAGTAAATGCTTTTATCACCCCGTCCAACACTTTGTTTTCTTTGGTATTTAGGCTTTCTAACGTTGAATTTGTGAAATAGGTAAAGTCTTTTAATAAGGTATCGGATTTAAAAGAATTTTGCATTTCGTACTTATCAATTAAGTAGTTAATCATTAATTGCCTTTTCCCATCGGCATCAATAGTACACAACAAAGTATTTCCTATTATAAATCTGGAATTTGCAAGAAAAATCAATTTGTCTTCATTTAAACTTCCTCCGCCTCCACCACCGGACAAACCTGCTAATCCGGCTAATGTTGAAAGATTTAATGAAGTAC
>JACFNJ010000220.1 GCA_019454865.1 Bacteroidia bacterium | reverse complement strand
GGTGTTTTGGTTAGTACTCCCTCTGTAACCCTTGTGTTAGTAGCTGAGTCATATAATGCCGTATATAAATTTGTATATCGGGATAATATTTGCCCATCAGTATATACTACGGCTTTAATTGAAGTACCTATCAAATAGGCTTCGCCTACTTTAGTGTAATTTGCCGGAATACTATCTGTAGGAGTAACCGGTGTAATTGGTTTTATTTCATCCTTTTCTTCTTCTTTACAGGATGTAAAAATTAATGTGCTTAATACTAAAATGTATGTTAAAAATTTAATGCTTTTCATTTTGTTAAAAATTTAGATTTAAAAAATTAATACGAGTAGATATTCCTTCTGTAAAATTATTGGAGGAGTTAAATTTCTAAAGAAAACCCAATACAAGTATATTGGATATTATCCAAAGAACAATTGTACTCAAAGGCTATTTTAACAAAATGATTTTGGAGGATGAAAAACTAAATTAATTAGTTGTGATTTGTAATGTATAAAGTAGGTGCAACCTATTACACTGCTTAACATATAAGGCGGGTTTATTGATTTTGCAAACACATCAGCATAAAGTAATTCATCAAACGAAACTTTAGATTTATTTGAAGAAGCCGGAATTTCGCCTTCATCATTTATTTCTCGTATGTGTTTCTCAAAAAAACATTTTGCTTTACAATTCAACTCCGGACGATTTTTGTTTACACAACAAGTTTCAATAATTGCGGTTTGGTTAATGGTAAACCAGGCCACAAATACAACCTTGCTTGTTATTTGAAACAAGAATGCGATTATTAACAATATGCTTAATGGTTTTCTCACTAATTGCAATACAAACATACTTTGGGTTGTTTTTGAATTTTATGATTGCAATCAGAAATATGTATTAAATGATAAAAATCAAGTAGAACGAAAATATTGCACAATAAGATTTATTGTTAAGAAAAGTATTACAACTGCAATAAATAATAGCGCCAAAGTTATTTGTGGGAATGCAAGCGGAATAGTTGGAAACAAGGTAAAACTAATGGCTCCAAGTGCTTGCAATCCAAGCAACATTTGATTGATATAAATTGCAACGATTGTGAAAATTGTTGGTTTGTATATTTTATCAAAATTATCAAACAGCTTAATTAAAAATGGCGCTAATAGCAAGAACACACTAACAATAGACAATAAAATTAAATGTAAATATGCAATAACTACCGAACGATACCCAAAGGCCAAGTGACTTAAATAAGGAATATTGGATGCCGCTTGAAGCGCTATTTTAATTGTTATAAAAAATGCTAACAAAAAAAATATAAATTGAATACTCTTTGGCTGCCCTTGTATTACCACGCTTTTATTATTCAATATTAATTTCACAAACAATACCCATGCAATTACCTGAACAATTGATGCTACTATGGATAGAATAAAAATGAACGAAGGTAATTTGAGCCATAAAACCGACAAAGCATATCCTGCATAGCAGCTATAAACAAACAAATTTCGAATTAGTTTCATTTGTTTTTTTTGAATAGCTGAAAACGAAAACAGACTTAAAAACACACCAACTATTGCAAAGAAAAACCATCCATTGTATTGAAAATGCAAATACCAATACATACTTGACAGATACCAATCTTGATGAAATGATTTTGTAATCATCATATTGGCTATGTAAGCGCTTCCAAGTGTTGAGAGCATATAAAAAACCAAGCCATGTTTGAACCACGAAAGGCTTGTATTGTTTTCACTTATTGTTTTACTATCTATCCAAAATCGAAAGCAAAAAACAAAAAACACAATAAGTGTTATGGTAGATATTAGTACAGATAACAAGGAATATCCTGTAAAAACAAAACTAAAAAGTAAAGCTACTGACGATATGATATTAGCATATAAGATAAAGCGGTATGCATTGTAATTTAAATTTACCTTTTGTGTTTTTAGAAACCGAATTAGCAGTAACATTAGTGTTTGAGTAACCCAGCCGGAAAAGGCAAAGTGTGAATGTGCATATTGCAAACTCTTCTGATGTAGCATAGGAAGTTCAAAGTCAATTTTATACCGCATAGTTGTTCCTAATAGCGCTACCATTAAGAAGCCAAACAATGAAACTATATACCAGTTTCTAAAATTAATTATTGACATTAGAAATGAAGTTTATGATTTATGATTTGAACAGTTCCTTGTGTTTCGAGTTTTTTTAATGTACGTATAACGGTTTCTACTCTAAGTCCGGTAATGTTTGCAATTTCTTGACGGGTATAGGGCACAAGCCATGGTTCATTGGATGATGTGTGTCTAAGTTTGTATTCCTTAAGCATCCCTAATATTCTATCCTCCGGCTTATTATACATTAGCTCTCTAGCCGTTACCGACTTGCTGTATATTCGTGTGCTTAAATGCGTAATAATATTTTTGGCAATTTCGGGATACTCGTCTATAAGTTTAAAGATAGTTTTTTTAGATATTTTAATTATTACACTTTGCTTACAACAAACCGCTGTGGTTGGATATGGCCTACCAATGAATAAGGCGGGGTCGCCAAAACTATAACCATCGGTAAAAATAATCTGAATTAGCTCCTTGCCATCGTCATTTATATTTACAATTTTTACCTGCCCTTCAATTATTTGGTAATAAAATAGCGGCTCTGACCCTTCATGAAAAACAACTTCATTCTTAGCATATTTTTTTGCTACACCGCCCCAAGCAATTAATAAGTTAGAATCTATCTGCATATTGTAACCCTTACACTTTTAAAAAAGGATAAGTTAATAAAAAATATTAAATCATAAACGAATCGGTAATAATTTGTTGTTGTTCCTTAGCGTGTATTTTACTAAAACCGGTAGCCGGTGAAGCACTTGCTTTTCGTGAAATTAAGCGCAACTTGTAGTTAGCTTCTCTTCTAAGTAAATAAGTCCAACTTCCCATATTTTTTGGTTCTTCTTGTACCCAACAAAACGCAGCATTTTTATATTTTTCAAACACAATATCCATTTCCTTTTCAGGCATTGGGAATAATTGTTCAAGTCTAACAATTGCAATATCTTTTCGGTTTTCTTTTTGTTGATGCTCCAATAAGTCGTAATAAATTTTACCACTACAGAAAAGTACTCGTTTTACTTTTTTAGCATCTGCATAATTATCGTCAATTACTTGTTGGAAGGTGTTGTTTGTAAAATCTTCTAACTTACTTACACATGCTGGATGGCGTAACAAACTTTTTGGGGTCATTATTACCAAAGGTAAGCGGGTTTTACGATGAAGTTGCCTGCGTAATGCATGAAAATAATTTGCAGGAGTTGTAATATTACATACTTGCATATTGCAGTTAGCACTTAATTGTAAAAAGCGTTCTAACCGAGCAGAAGAGTGTTCTGGACCTTGTCCTTCATATCCGTGTGGAAGCAAAAGTACCAATCCGCTATATGCTTTCCATTTTGCTTCAGCACTGCTTATGTATTGGTCTA
>JACFNJ010000219.1:2769-3484 GCA_019454865.1 Bacteroidia bacterium | reverse complement strand
TGCATACTAATATAATTCAACTATTTTTAATGCTATACAATGTGATTTAGCACTCCATTCTTTTTCGGCAGTAAAACTAGTAAACGAATTATTATATCGTAATCCACCGGTAAGCAATGTATTTCCAAATACATTGTACTGTAATCCAATTCCTACTATAAGCGATTCTCTGAAGAAGGAAATGTCATCATCCAGTTTTCGGAAACTACTTATGCTAAATGCATCTTCTTTATCCGGTTTATTAACATTTACATTGTCTAATGAAAAAGCACTACACGAAACATCTGCAGCACTTTTAATCAAAAAATTATTATCTAAACCAAACTCAGCAAAATATCTAAAATACCCAATTTCTTTGGTTCGCATTTTTAATAATATTGGAATACTAATATAACGTGCAGTATAATCATAACTCACATCTTGTGATGGAAAAAAAACACCTCCACGTTCAGCAGTTACATTTTTTGCAGTTACGTTACCGGAATAACTTGCAATACTAAATTCTGTTGCTACTGCATAGTTTTCTGTAAAATGATAGTCCACCATTAATCCATAAGGCATATTTATGGAAGCCCCATTAGTAGAAATATTCTTGCTTTCAGAATTGAAGTAAGTGATTTGAGGAGAAATTTTTATTCCCAATTTAATTTGTGCAAATACACCAAAACTGATGCCTGTAAATAGAATTGTTAAGGATATTAACTTCTTCATTATT
>JACFNJ010000219.1:0-2759 GCA_019454865.1 Bacteroidia bacterium | reverse complement strand
AAACTTTCGCAATATAATTATTAGTGCATTAATGCTTGCAATCATTATTATAAATGGTTGTAATGGCTGTAACAATAGCAGGTACAAACATCCTCGTACTTCAAAAAAAGTTAGTGAATATCCGATTAAAGTAGAACGTTTTGATAAAGAATTATTTACATTAGAACCTGAAAACTTACACAATGGGTTAATAGAACTAAAAAATAAATACGGTATTTTTTACACCTCGTATGCAAGAGATATTATGCGAATGCCATTGATTGAAAACGATAGCCTATTTGAAAAACCAATGCGCATGTTGTTAGGTTTTGAACGTTTACAAGAATTAGCAGAAACAGTAGATAGTGCATACAAAGATCTAAGCGATATTGAAAAAGAACTTAGCAAAGCAATGGGCATATATCATGCTGAGTTTCCCCAAGCAGTAGTTCCTCGTTTTGTAAGTTTTATTAGCGAATTTGGCAATGGCAATGTTATATATGATAGCATGATATGCATTGGATTAGATTTTTACATGAACAAACGATTTAACCAATTTTATGTAAGTATGGATTTTCCTTCATTTATGATTGCAAAAATGCAACGAAATTATATTGTGCCTAATGCTATTAAAGCCCTTGCTATTGGGCAATACGATTACCAAACCAGCAAAGACAAACGATTTATTGCACAAATATTATTAGAGGGTAAGATTAGATATTTTATGAAATCGCTTTTACCTACTGTAAACGATACTATAATTATGGGCTATACACAAAGCCAATTAGATTGGTGTAAAGAAAATGAAACACAAATCTGGACACACTTTATTGATAAAAATATGCTTTATGAAAGTGACCCGGGTAAGTTTATGCGATATCTAAATGATGGCCCTTTTACTGTAGCTGAAGATGTACCTCGCGAATCTTCGCCAGCAATAGGTGCATGGATGGGATGGCAAATTATAAATCATTACATGGCGAATAATCCAAAAGTAACTTTACACGAGTTAATGGATAACACGAATTTTGAAGATATTTTAAAACAAAGTAAATATCGTCCTAAATAAAAAAAACATTATTTCTTTTCTAAGCAAGTATCGCAGTATAGTTTCTTAATATGTAAGTTTTCAAAAAACTTAAACGAAACTTTTGAAGCATTAAATACTTCGCAGAATAACTCCGGATTTGTTTTTTGAAGTTTTTTAAACACAGGATAATATTGTTTTTCTGCACTTGCTAATTTACCTGATTTGCTATAATAAATCATTCGCAAGCAATACTCTTTACACAATTGAATCTGTTCTTCACTCAACTCATTATAATGGTCTAATAATATTTGAGCGGCCATATCAAATCGTTTCTGATCAGCATAAAAATCTGCTAAAAAAACTGCCTCAATCAGCGGGCTGTTTTGTGATAGTTCTTTAATATTTTTATAGGTTTCAGCCTTCTTTGATTTTTTACCTGCTCCCATCATATTTAATATCGGATGAAATCGTGTGCGCAATGTGTTGTAAATTTTTACTGGTATTGCATTTGCCGTTAAGGAAGTAAACTGCGATGCTAAAATTTGCAACTCTTCTCGTCTTGCATTATTGTCTAACTTGCTTATTTCATTTAACCGTAATGCTAAGATATTATACTTTACAATTGGATTATTTGCCACCAATTGATTAATTTTTTCAAACTCTTTTAATTGTTCTTTACTATCACTTATCAATACTGCTCTATTATTCATCAGGCTAATAGTTTTATCATTTTCGGGTATAGAAATAGATAAAAACTGCTCTTTAGTAACCTCTCCGTTTTGAACTAATTGCAGCAATGTTGTTTGATGGTTTAGTGCAATTTTATACGCTTTCTTTTCAATTGCTTTATTAATGCGATACGACCAATAGTTCTCTACGCTTAATTTTTTTAAATCAAACGCAACTCGCATTTGAACTGTAGCAAAACGTTCTGCTTGTAAAATAGGTTCAAGCTTTCTAAGCATTGTCGTATCAGTATAGAATTTTTGCCGTATTGCTGCTTGCGAACTATCAGCTAAGTAGTAATAGTTAGTTAATACAACTTGCTTTCTAAATAAACTCCATGCATCGCCTTGCTGTATTGTATATTTAATTTTTACACCCGGTTGTTTTTGTTCTAACACCTTAACAATACTTTCAGCACGTTTTACTTGCAATTGATAATTTTTTGCAGAATCACCTTCTACTGATGAATATGCCGTAATCTTAATTTCCTGTATAATAAATTTCGGTTCGTTAAGGCTATCAATTATTGGCTCAATATCACTTTGTTTGTATTCAAACTTATTTCGCTCAAAAGGAATATTCCATGAAAGTGTTTTAAATTCCATATACGATTCTTTTACCTGAGCCGATTGTGTATCTAATAATAAAGGCAAAGTTTCAAAAGCAACAGGCGTTAAATAAGGCTTTAATCGAATTAATTTATCATAGAAATTATAAACTTCACATTTCAACTTTTCATCACAATATTTTACTACTTCAAATGCTAATTCAAAATCGCCTGAAAATCCCTTAGGCAATTTATCAACTACTATATCTCCTTTACTTATTATTTGTTTGTATGTTATAGGTTTTAACGGAAGCTCTATACCGGTTTGTATATTTACTCCTAACGAAATATTGTAATTGGTATTACATGGAAATTGAGACTTTTCAATAATATATACAATCAACCTATCATTATTATCTGACAATAATTTTGTAGTATTTCGTTCATCACTACTGAAATATTTTTTAAACGACTCCT
>JACFNJ010000218.1 GCA_019454865.1 Bacteroidia bacterium | reverse complement strand
AGTATAAAACCGATAACCAACAATGCAAAAAATAAAAGTGTTACAACCGCAATCGCAAACATTGTTTCGTCTGTTTCTTCTACATTGGTTTCAATTTGTAAATGATATAGTTTTCCGTTAATGTTGATGTAAGATGAAAGCACCCTAAAACGGTCAATCTCGTTATGTTCAACATATCTGTTTTGTTTTGTAATAGTATAGGTGCTGTCAGGCTTTGGAACGGATAAATCGATTGGTGTTAGTATGGTGCTGGGTTGTAACTTGTCCCAATTTTTAATCAAACTATTCAATTCGCTTTCTTCTATTTGAGTATTATTAAAACTGTTTTCAATTCGTTCCTTAACAATTTGGTTGTGTTCGTCCAATTCATCAAGCCAAATAAAATCTACTACCAAATAATAAACAGGTATGCTACACGCTAAAATAATTAAGGCATAAATCGTAAATGCTTTGAATGGTTTGTGTAACAGCTTGCTCATATTTCCCATTTGTAACCTGTTCCGTAAATTGTTTTTATGTAGTTGTTGTAACTCGCTTCTGTCAATTTCTTTTTCAGGTTTTTAACGTGAGCATAAACGAAATCGTGATTGTCAAACATATCGGCAATGTCGCCCGACAAATGCTCTGCCAATGCACTTTTTGAAATAACACGATTTTTGTTTCCGATGAAAAAAAGCAATAAATCAATTTCCTTTTTTGTCAATGAAATTTCAATGTCATTCACTTTTACGGTCTTGCCTAACAAGTCAATCGTTATTTCGTTTTGTTGAACAATGTTTGAACTGTTGAATTGTTTCCTGCGAATAAGAGAATGTATTCTTGCCGAAAGTTCCGAATGATGAAAAGGCTTTGCCAAATAATCGTCCGCACCAATTTGTAAACCTTTTACTTTGTCCTCAATAGAATTTTTTGCGGAAATAATAATTACTCCGTCTTGCTTGTTTTCTCGTTTTAACTGTTCTAACAAAGCAAGTCCGTTTCCGTCAGGAAGCATTAAATCCAATAAAATACAGTCGTATTGATAAACAGCAATTTTATCAGTTGCTTGATTGTAGTTTTCAGCAACTTCACACACATAGTTTTGTCCCGACAAGTATTTTACAATGTCCTGTGCAAGTTCTTTTTCATCTTCTACAATCAAGATTTTCATTCGCCAAATTTACAATTTGAATTTTGAAGAAATTTAGAATGTCCGTAAAAGTTGCGTTGGGATTGGCTCTTTTGCAAACTTTGGGTGGTGGGTGGGCTTGGTGCGGTTTGCAAATGTGCCAATGTGCGTTGGCTTAAAACTTCATTTTTTTTGTGCGTTGGGAAAAATAAAAATACAAAAGTGTCGGTTGTCGTGTCGGAAATGTCGGTCGGTGTGTTGTCGGGTTTTGGTCGGTCGGTTGATGTCTGCACGGTGGTCGGTTAGGGTTGCCGATAACTTACTGCTTGTTACATTGCCTGATACTGGGGGTACTGTACATGGGGAACCTGGTGTATAGCTAATTTTAATATTAGCTCTTTGTTTGTAATTAACTACAGTTCCTGTTAATCCAGTTCCTGCACTACTACTGACATAACCAAGAATATAATCACTAAACCCTGGAGTATATTGCCAATCGAAAGAACCCGATGAACCTGAACCTGTAAAATCGCTATCAAAAGCAATTTCTAAATTTTGTCCTGTATATGTAAAAGGGTTATCAAGTATAAATTCAACCCATCCAGTAGCTGAACTTATAGTTTGAGATGTATTAGAATAACATAATGTATGAGACGCAACGATATCAGACCAAGGAGTACCTACTACTAATGGAGCAGTTGTAGTGGAATTTCTCAAATAAATTTTAAGAGATGAAGGAGATGTACTTGCACCAGTACCTATTTTATAAAAAGACAATTTTGAAATAACAGCTCCAGCAGTAATCCCTTCAGTATTTAGTTCAGAAGAAGTATAAAGTACATTGCTACGAGAAAAGGGGTTCCCTGTACCACTAAATTTGCATATTGGTGAATAAATTGCTCCATTGGTCAATGGTGCCTGAGTGCCATAGCCTATTTGTGCAACTTGTGCAGATGTATTATTCACTACAAAACATAACACCAACACGACTAAGCCGTAAATAATTTTTTTCATAACAAAGGGGTTTAATAAAATGAATTAAATAATTATAAAAAAGAAAGTACTATATAAAAACTATGTCTAAACTTTAATGTAAAAAAGGCGGTCTTGGTATATTAATCCATTCTATAGGGTAACTATGGTAAGAATTACTAAAACTTAATGCCTTGCCTTTTACTAAAATAATAAAAATTACCGCAAGATGCTTTGAAAAAATATTTTGTAATACTTTTCTCATAAGTAGTAAAGTAAAATAGCTGTTAGTTCGTTTGCCAAGATAGATAGTTTATTTTAAAAAACCAAAAAGCCGCTTCATAAAGTTTGAAGCGGCTTTAATTTTTGTGGACCCACCTGGGCTTGAACCAGGGACCCCCTGATTATGAGTCAGGTGCTCTAACCAACTGAGCTATAGGTCCTGAATCTTATAACAGATTCTTAAAGGACGGCAAAAATAATGGTTTAAAAATATTATCCAAATGGAAAAAAAGAATTTTAAAAATTATCTTTTGCAAAACTATTTTTTCTTTAACGTAAATCGTTTAACTCTTAATGATAGTTCAGTTGGGTTGAAGGGCTTAGTAATAAAATCATCTGCTCCTAACTCAAAAGCTTGAAGTACAATATTTTCTTCTCCCATACTGGAAAGAACAATTATGGGTGTTTTTTTGGCAAATCCAGATTTTACAATACTTATCAACTCTAATCCTGAGGTATAAGGCATCATTATATCTGTCATTATTAAATCTGGCTTTTCTTTTTCTATTAGATCCAAAGCACTTCTACCATCAGTTGCTACGAATACTTTATATCCTTCTAATTTTAATTTTTCTTCTAAAGTTTTAGCCAAAATTATTTCATCTTCTGCAACTACAATTTTCATGATTAATTTATTATTATTTCTATAGCAAATTAGTTTTATTTTCTGTAAAAGGCTTTACATCTAAAATACAAATTTATTATAATGTAAAATATAAAGTATCAAACTTGCGTAATAAATTTATTTATTTGCAAAAAACTATATTTCCTACTTTGATGAATTTAATAAAATGAAAACAATTACTATATACAAAATATTTACTTATTTATTACTACCGTTTGCGTTAATAATGCTTTTAACTTTTTTCCCTATGCTAATGGCAGCTTTTGCAAGCCCTACAGCCCTGCTGCCTTTGTTTATGTTGGCATGTATTATTATTTATATTGCTTGCAGTTACACATTTCTACAAAAAGGAATTGTAAGAGAAATGGCTTGTAAAAAATCTTTAAAAGATTGGATAAAAGTGAATGCTTATGTAAGTATTGCTTTTGTAGTATTAATGTTGGCTCAAATAAGTGTATTGCTAAGCAATTCTTCTGAAACATCTAAGCAATTAATGGATGCTTTTGTT
>JACFNJ010000217.1 GCA_019454865.1 Bacteroidia bacterium | reverse complement strand
TTTTCTTTATGTTTCCACTCCGCGATTGCAATGCAGGCATTACACCTATAATACTACCGAAAGAATCAATGCGAGAAAAATTTTGGTCAAAAACTTCACGTCCGTAGTCAATTGCGTAATTTATATTGCTATTATTTTTTATAGCAAAATATTGTGTGTCTTTGGTATAATTAGCTGCAGCAGTTTTAAAATGTGAAAACGGAACTGATGAAAACTTTTTAAGTAATGGCGAAGGTGTATTTTGAATTGCAACATCGGTAATTGCATCGGTTGCAGTGCGTCCTTTGTTTAAATAAATATAATCCAAATGCCAATGGCTTAAATTACCCGATTTACTACCTATATTGATAAACTTCATTTGAAACTCATCATGCAAATAAATAGCAGGAAGCAGTATTCGTACTTGAATAAAGCTATCGGATAAATAATTAGACGGTGCGCCTCTCCAAAGCAAATTAAATGAATCGGGCGAAAATGCTGAGAACCTAGCATACAAGTTAAGCGAATCGCCTAAATCCGGCTCCATGCCAAGTCCTTTTGGTTGTATAAAAAAACTTAGATAAACCGAATCTGCAATAGAAAGTCCATTTAAATTAATAGGAAATGAGGTAAGCGTATCACATGCAGCATGACCAACACCATAAGGAACACCAGTTGCAGATAGTCCATCAAAAGTTGCTACATTAATACTTGGTGGATTAATAGGAAAAGTCTTGTTCACAAAAACAGCTTTGTCCATCCAATTTTTTTGTTCCGGATAAATAGTTGTTCCTGAAAAATCATCTACAAAAGGCAACATCAATCTTTTGGAAATATTAAATCCGCTTACTACCCATTTTGTGTCTTCATTTGTGCTACCATAACAAAACACCCGAAATTCAAAATTTGCATGGTTATACTTATCTCGATTTACATTAGTAGCTAAAGTATTCCATCCGGAAGTACTTGAAGAAATAACACCAAACACATTATCCCATGCTCCTCCTACACTTTTAAATTGTACCACTAAACTATCATTTGCACTTGCAGTAGCTACTTTATATCGCATTCTAAAAAATACAGAATCCGCTTCTGCCAAATTACTTAAATCAATTGCATGGCTTTGTATAGTATCGCCATAGCCATTGTTGTATGAATTATTCAATGCATCTTTGGCATTAAGTTGTATTACATTACCCCACTTAATTGTTGAGTCGGTTGCATTGTCGCCTTGCATAAAACTCCAGTTATTTCGGTATGTTTTATCAATATTCCAAAACACATTTTCATAATAAGGAATTGTAATTTTGGGTGAAAAAACAAAATGAAACAAACGGATGTTGTCAGTATTTACACTTGTTCGAGCCGAGTAAGAAACAAACCTGAATTGAAATGAAGCATGCTGATACAACAATCCAATATTTAAATCCAACTGTGCAACCCGAAATGCAGTTGCAGCCGGTACTGAGCGCCAGATATTATCCCAATATCCTGCTGAATTTTTTGCTTGCAATACCAACGAATCTCCTACTTGCCAAGTACTGCCTGTTTCGTATGCAATACTGATATTAAAATTCCCTTTTACTTCCGACAGATTGATTGTTTTAGTTGTCAAAACATCGTTTTCGCCAAATGTACCATCCCCCCCATTGTAGGTGGCTCCGGTAAATGTTTGTGCATTAAACCGAGCTGTTTTATCCGAAACAGTAACATTGCTATCCAACCAAAACAACGCATTCAGTTTATTGTAATCAAAATGTTCAACCAATGGAAGCTGAAGTGGTAAGTTAGCGTTGGTTTTGCTGTATTGCTTTATAGACTTTGTTTTGGATGAAACTATTATAGGATTAGTTTCTAAAGGCATTATTTTTTCATGTTGCGCTTGAGCAACAGAAAACACAAAAAATAAAACACCAAATAAACTTACAAATCTTCTCATTATTGTTTGATAAATAAATCCACGGATTGTCCGCCATTAATGGTAGCACCCTCAGTAAACGCTGGATTTTGACGAACTACCTTTGCTGTTGTAGAATCGGAAATACCACCTAAAGCCACAATTGAACCAATATTTAATGAAGATGAGTGTAATAAATTACGTGCTTCATCAATAGTTAACCCTATAAGATTTGGCAAATCAACAACTTCATTGGTAAGCCCTGTGCCTAAAATTAAATCAATTGCAGTTCCTTTACCAATTTTTGTTCCAGGAAGTATTTTTGTATTCAAGTGCGAAATTTCAAGAACAACATCCTTAGCAAAATCGGGCTTATAAATAATATTCCCTACTTTAAGTCCTGCATTTTTAAGCATTGCTTCTGCTTGCCTATACGATGCATCTAAAACATCCGGAATAGCAACAGTAGGAATTTGATTTGTATTAATTGTTAAATAAATACAGCGCCCTTCTTTTACATTACTATTAGCAGCGGGGTTTTGTTCCAATACACTTAATTTGGGTTTATCTTCAAAATATAACGAATCACTAACTAAATAGCGAAGCTTTTTATCCTCTAACAAATGGATTGCATCATTAACATTTAATCCACGTAAATCAGGAACAGTAAGCGAATCGCCATGTCGGGTATAGCTATTTAATAAAAATGATGCTCCCATAAATACACCAATTACCACTAATGCGATTAGAATGAAATTGACTCCAAGTATTTTAAAAAAATTCATTTAACGTATTATGGTGTAAATATAAGGCTAAATGTAAAACTGCAAATAATTTACAGTAAAAAACTAAAAAAGTGAACTAAAAAACAATAACCAAATAATTGCCAAAACAGGTAACAAAAAAGGTAAGGTATATTTCACAATATATGCAAAAAATCCGGGCATTTTTACTCCTTGTTGCTCAGCAATTGCCTTAACCATAAAATTAGGTCCGTTACCAATATATGTCATTGCTCCAAAAAATACTGAACCTACAGAGAGTGCCTCAATATAAATTCTGTTATCACTACTTAAAAATGTGTGAATTTGCTGCAAATCACTAACACTAAAGCCAAACATACTTAATGATAGTGCTAAGAAGTTTACATAAGTTGGTGCATTATCCAATACACTGCTAAATACTCCTGCTCCCCAATAAATCAAACCATGTGAAAGTGGTTCAGAAACATGACTGCCTGCATACTCTAATAATTGTAATGCCGGTATCATGGACATGAAAATACCAACAAATAAAAACCCAACTTCTTTTATTGGTTCAAAATCAAATTCGTTGCTTTTAAGTGCATTTTTATTTGCTCCTTTATAGGCTATAAATGCAATTGCAATTTGAATAAACTCACGAATAAAAGATATTTTCTTTCCATGTAATTCAATGTATGGCACGCCTTCTAAAACATTTGGGTCTATAAAAACAGAAGCAATTATTAATGCAAGCCAAATAAAGTTATGCTTACCGGTTATAATTATTTTATTGGTGTAATGCTCACTCACATCTACTTCATCCAACTTGGTATTGCGTTTTTCTAAAAAATAAAACACAATACTTAACAAAAGTAGTGCTAT
>JACFNJ010000216.1 GCA_019454865.1 Bacteroidia bacterium | reverse complement strand
CTATCTATTGCCATATAGGAAGCATTGCTTTTTACACTACAAGCTAAGTAAGTTGCACATTGGCTTAATATGATTCTTGCCTCAGGCATACCGATGATGCTTACTGCGGTAAACGTTTGATTAGCCATAACCAACGCATTTGGGTTGGCGTTTCCTATATCTTCACTTGCTAATATCAACATTCTACGAGCAATAAATTTTACATCTTCGCCACCTGCAAGCATACGTGCAAGCCAGTAAACAGCACCATTAGGATCGCTTCCGCGTATGGATTTAATAAATGCGGAAATGATATTATAATGCGACTCACCACTTTTGTCGTGCAGTGCAATGTTTTGTTGTAATACTTCTTTTACTAACTTGTTTGTTATAGCAATTTCATTATCCGGCTGAAAAGCTAATATTTCCAATATATTTAATAGCTTCCGAGCATCACCTCCTGAAAACAAAAACAATGCTTCGGTTTCAATTATTGTAATTTTTTTCTTTTGTAATATTTCATCTTGTTTTATGGCTTGAATACATATTTGTAACAATGCTTCCTTATTTAACTCGTTAAGCACATACACCTGACATCGTGATAGGAGTGCATTATTAACTTCAAACGAAGGATTTTCGGTAGTAGCACCTATTAATGTAATTACCCCACTTTCAACCGCACCAAGCAATGCATCTTGTTGGCTTTTATTAAAGCGATGTATCTCATCTAAAAACAACAGTACTTTACCTCTTCGTTTTGCTTCATCAATTATTTTTCTAACCTCGGCAACACCAGCACTTATTGCACTTAATTGATAAAAGGGCAGATTTAATTCATCCCCAATTATGCGTGCAAGTGTAGTTTTGCCTACACCAGGTGGTCCCCATAAAATAATACTTGGTATAGCTTTAATTTCAATTGCTTTACGTAGAGGTGCATCCGATCCTGTTAAATGTTCTTGCCCGATGTAATCATTGAGCTGCTTTGGTCTTACCCTTTCGGCAAGTGGTTTACTCATATTCATGGTAATAATGTATATTGCACAAATGTTACCTCAAATAAAACACAAAATAGCAATACTTATACTGTTAATGGGGCAGTTTTATATTGGGGTTGCACAGCAGGTTAGCGATACGGCTGTATTTGAAACTAATGCAAGTGCTGATAGTGTAAATGTATTTCCTTATAAAAACTTTAAACAAACCGGAATTGCATCCTATTATGCTAAAAAGTTTAATGGAAGACGAACAGCAAGCGGTGAACGTTATCATGGCAGAATGTTAACTGCAGCACATCGCACGTTGCCATTTGGAACATTAGTACGGGTAAGTGATGTTAAAACAGGTAAATGGCTTATTGTTCGCATAAATGACCGCGGTCCATTTCGAAAAAAACGAATTATTGATTTGAGCTATGAAGCAGCTCGCCAATTAGGGATGACAAAAGGGAAGGGGCTATTAAAGGTAAAAATTCGTGTAGTAGAAGCTCCACAAACAACACTTTCACCCAAGTTGGATTAATAAAAAAGCTTAGTTATTTTTCGATTTACCCAGCCAATGTTTCCAACTTTTATCAATAACCGAATAAGCCAAACCCTATTACTTAAAATCCGTTGCAGATAGTAATGGTTTTTAAAATTACTCCACATTTTTTTATACACACGTTCGTCATAGGCATGTAGTGCTTTTGCGCTAAAGTTGTTGTTTGGATAACACTTTATTATTTGTTCGGCTGCAAATTTCCCACTTTCCATTGCAGTTTCAATACCTTCACCACTAAATGGGTCTATCAATGATGCCGCATCACCACATAACATAAATCTTTCGCCACTTATAGTATATTTTTTTGAACCTAAAGGCAATCCAAAGCCTTTAATATCCTCTAATGCTTCGGCATCTTTAAATCGGTCGTTAATTTCAGGTATAGTATGGATTATATCGTGTAACGATTTTTTCAAGTCAATTTTTTTTTCGGTAATTACACTACTCAACATACCAAACCCAACATTTGCTTCATTATCACTTAATGGAAATATCCAAAAGTATCCGGGCAAAAATCCTTTTAAAAAATAAACCTCTAATGCTTTGCCTGAAAGCCCTTTTACGTTACGGTAATATTGTCTTACTGCACCACTGTAATGTTTACGGTCAACTTTAATGTTTCCTAGTTTTTTGGCAACTATGCTGTGTGCCCCATCGCATCCTACCAATACTTTACCAGTAAGCACTCTGCCATCGGCTAATTCTACTACTGCCTGTGTGCTATTTGTACTTACTGCATTTACTTTTACGTCTTGTATTGCGGTAATATTGGTATTATTTATTGCATGCGTAAACAGCCAATTATCAAAGTCTTTTCTGCGAATACAATGACCTACTTTTGTAAATGAGAACTCTAATGTGGTAAAATCAGGGCTATAAAGTTTAGCCTGTTGAATATTGGACTTTGGTGCAAATTCTAATAAACTTTGTTCCAATACAGGATCTATCTGTCTAAGTATGCGTTTGGCTACCGAGCTAACCGCATCACCACAAATTTTATCCCTTGGAAAAGTTTCTTTATCAATTAGTGCAACACGCAAACCCGATTTTTGTAATGCAATAGCGCAAGTAGAACCTGCCGGTCCGGCTCCAATAATTATTACATCAAAAGTATTTTTGTGCATTACCGCAAAATTGATTGTTTTATCATTAAAAGCAATTTCAATTTCGTGTAGTTATTTTTCCGGAAATGTTAATATAAATTCTGTTCCTATTCCTACTTCACTTTTTATTTCAATTTTCCCACCTAATCGTTCTACCTGCGATTTTACCATGTAAAGCCCAAGTCCTTTGCCCTCTTTGGTGTTATCAAATCGCTTGTATAAGCCAAATATCTGATTTTTGTGCTTTTCCATGTCAATACCAATACCATTGTCCTTAAATGAAAGTATAATGTTTTTATCTTTTTTACATGATTTAATAATTATATGCGGGTTTTCATTTTGTTTGGCATACTTTATACTGTTAGTTATAAGGTTTTCTAAAATACTTCGCAAGTATGTTTTTATTGTATATATTTCAGGAGCATCTTTTACATCAATTTCAATTGTAGTTTTTGAGTTGGTGAGCAATAGCTCAATACTTGCTTCTATATTTTTAATAATTGCATAAAAATGAATTGTAGCCTTATTTTCAGTAATACTTTTATTGCGTTGTAGTATTTCATTTAGGTCTTTTACTATATTATCTAATCGGTGTGAAGAAGTACCAATTTTTTCTAATATGTAGTTTCTTTCTTCCTCGTTTGGTGATGTTTTTAATAAATTATATAACCCAATAATATTAGTAAGTGGCGAGCGCAGATTATGTGAAATTGTATAGCCAAATTGCTCCAAGTCTCGGTTTCTGTTTATTAAGTCTTGGGTTATTTTTTGCTGTTGTAATTCCATTTTCTTTTGTTCGGTTACATTAATTATTGTAAGACTAAGCCCATGAACTTGTTCATTAATTACTATTGGTAGTAATTGTAAAACATAATATACCGATTTGTTGG
>JACFNJ010000215.1 GCA_019454865.1 Bacteroidia bacterium | reverse complement strand
TTCAGCATACTATTCAAATGGTAGGTATTAGTGAATCCATTTTGGAGCAAAACAATGCACTATTACTTTTTCCAAATCCTGCAATAAATAAACTTTCGCTTCAAGTTAGCAACAGTGCAATTAAAGCAATAAAGATTTATACAATTACCGGACAACAGGTTTTTGAAAAACAAGCGGCACTAAATAACCAAACGGAATGTACCATTGATGTTTCACAGTTGCATTTCGGTTTGTATCAATGCGTGGTTGAGTTAAATAATGGTTCAACCATTACTAAGCGGTGGATTAAAGAATAATACTGTAAGCGGTTTTATATTTACTTTGTTTTTATTCAATTAAACAAATTGTTGAACTCTAAATGCTTTGTTAATTGAAAGTAAATTTGTGATTATGCTATTGCATCAACCAACGTTTCAAGTTTCATACCACGCGAACCTTTAATAAAAAAGGTATGATTGCTTATGTTTTGATTTTGTAAATAGTGAAGTGCTTGTTCGGTTGTATTAAAAGATAAATAGTTTTCAGGTTTTTTGGTTTTAGAAAATTCTTCTCCAACTAGTATTACATTAGTAAATGCTAATGATTTACACAAATCAATCATTCGTTGATGTTCTTGTGCAGCGTAACTTCCCATCTCAAACATATCGCCCATTATCACTAATTTATTTTTAGCATCAATATTACTAAAGCTGCGTAAAGCTGCCTCCATACTACTTGGGTTGGCATTGTATGCATCTAAAAAAATGCTATTATTTGCTTTTTTTATCCATTGCGAACGATTGTTTGTGGGATGATAATTTTGAATACCTGCTATACAATTTTCAATCGTAACTTCAAAATGAATGCCTATGCTTAGTGCAGCCATAATATTGTCAAAATTATAATCACCACTAAGTACTGAATGACTTTGATTGTTGCTATATTCAAAAATAATTTCGGGTTGTAATTGTATTGCTAATGCCTCTACATCGGCATTAGTGTTTCTGTAATTGGTATTTCCGGCATAAGTTATTTTTTTGGATAGTCTGCTGCTCATTCGCATTAGCCACTCATCATGTGCATTTACAAAAGCAATACCGTTGTGTTTTAATAAATAGTAATACAATTCACTATTGCTTTTAGCTACTCCTTCAATATCTCCAAATCCTTCCAAATGATCCATGCCATTGTTAGTAATTATACCATGTGTAGGTTCAGCTATTTCGCACAATTCAGCATTTTCACCAATATGATTTGCACCCATCTCAATTACTGCAATTTCATGTTGCTTTTGTAATTGCAGCAGGGTTAAAGGTAATCCGATGTGATTATTAAAATTACCAGGAGTAGCCAACGTTTTATATGTTGTGCTTAGTACGGATGTTATTAATTCTTTGGTTGTAGTTTTTCCATTACTACCAACAATTGCAACTATTGGGATATCCAGTTGTTTGCGGTGATGGTTTGCTAATGTTTGAAGTGATGTTAGCACATCTTCTACTAAAATGAATCGCTTGTCAGTAGCAATACTTTTATTATCCACTACAGCATAAGCAGCACCTTTGTTTAAAGCTTCTTCAGCAAATAAATTTGCGTCAAAATTTGGTCCTTTTAATGCAAAAAATATACTGTTAGCATTTATCTTTCTTGTGTCAGTACAAACTGTGGGGTATGAAAGAAATAAAGCATAAAGTTCTTGCGTGTTCATCTATTAGGTTAAATTTTAGAATTATTAAAGTAAATTTGTTAAAACAATAAAACAAAAATGTTAAAATACGTTACAACAATATTCTTTGTTATTGGTTTAATCTACACAAGTAATGCACAACCGTTTACTTTTTATCAAACCGATAGTAAGCCCAAGGTAATTAAGCCGGGAACAACAAACGATACATTGCTTAATCCATTTGCCGGGGGGCTTAATAATCCTCAATTTAGTAATGTAGATTGGAATGGAGATGGCAAACTTGATTTGTTTGTATTTGATAAAGAATCGCTTCGCCCAATTGCTTATGTGTATAATCCTACTTTGGGAAAAGTTATTCATGAACCCAAATATGAAGGTGGATTTACTAATTATTTCAATGGATGGGCATTTTTACGCGATTATAACAACGATGGTAAACCTGATTTATTTATTTCATCTTCATCAGCAAATAAGGTTACGCCTGCACCTTATGTAATTGAATCTACCGAAATTCAATTATTTAAAAATACATCAGCAAATGGTATTCAATCCTATAAACAATATAACAACAAAATATCCGATACCGGAATGTATGTTGGATATCCTTACGACCAGCAATTAGACCCAACAACATTGCCTACGCGTGGCGATGCAATTGTTGCAATTGAAGATTTGGATGGTGATGGAGATTATGATATGTTGTTGAATCAGGGCATTAGTACTCGTTTTATTTTTGTTGAAAATTTACAGAAAAATAAATCCAATGTAGTATTTCCAAATGATTCCTTGGTAATGATTTCACGTGATTTTTGTTGGGGTTTTATTGATTATGATTTCAATAAACACGAATTCCGTTTGGGTTTACAACGCTCGTTTGGTTCGGAGTGTGATTACAACATGTGGTATAACAAAAAAGCTGCACGTAAACATGCAGAGCAATCTACTACATTAATTGACTTAAATGGGGATGGCATAAAGGATTTGGTGTATGGTGATAATGCATTTAGAAGCTTAATTGCACTTACCAATGGAAGAATTGAAGCCAATAATAAGTACGACAGTATAGTAAGTCAAGATACTTTATTCTTGTCATCTACTAATAGCAGACGTAACTTTATTTATTTCCCTGCATCGTTTTTTGTTGATGTGGATGGCGATGGTAAAAATGAATTATTAGTTACAACTGGTGCTGATTTAGCAGAAAAAACAAATAATAATATCTGGGTATTTGATGCAAACAGAGTGAATAATAAATTGGAATTTACAGAACGTGCCGGAACGGATTTTCTGTATAATGAAACAATTGATTTGGGTAGTAGAACTGCACCTGTTTTAGTTGATATTGATAAAGACGGAAACACAGATTTGATAGTAGCTACAAGCGGAAACTTAAATGAAACAGGAAACAACAATGACAGGCTTTATTTTTATAAAAACATAGGTACTAACAATGCTCCAGTATTTAAGTTAATAGATACAAATTTTGCAAGTATATCAACACGTGAACCAAACGGATTTTTTATGGCGCATCCTACTTTTGGTGATATAAACGGTGATGGAAAGATTGATATGTTAATAGGAGAGGGTAATGGTAATTTGGCTTTATTTACTAACAACAGCACCGATTCTGTTATTACTTTTGAGCTAACAAACAGAAATGCTTTTGCTATATTAAATGGTACTTATGCTACTCCGCAGTTAGTAGATTTGGATAAAGATGGTTTATTAGATATTGTATGCGGACAAGCCAATGGAACAATTCAGTTTTACAAAAATATTGGTACTGCAATTGCACCAAATTTTAGCACTACACCTACCATTGATAGCATAGGAAAAATTGTAACAAAAGAAACTCGAAATGTATT
>JACFNJ010000214.1 GCA_019454865.1 Bacteroidia bacterium | reverse complement strand
AAGGTTGCTGTCAATACAGCTGCAATAAAAAGACCTGTACTTATAAGCGAAATCGCTAATCGTTTTGGTAAGCAATGTATGGTGTTATCCATACAAGCAAAAAGAAAAAATAATAGTTGGGTAGCAGCCTACGATAGTGCCAGAGAATATACTGATATGAATGTGGTTGAATGGGCACAGAAAGCTGTAGAGCTAGGTGCAGGTGAAATTCTACTCACTTCAGTTGACCAAGAAGGAACTCAAAAGGGTTTAGACAATAATATTATCAAACTAGTTACCCAATCAGTAAATATCCCGGTAATTGCATGCGGAGGTTTAGGAAACTCAAGCCATTTTGTATCTGCACTTAAGTCAGGTGCTCAGGGTGTTGCCGTTGCTCATGCGCTGCATTTCAATAAAATTACTGTAAGTGCGCTTAAAAAAGACGCCATTGAAAATCACATAGATATAAGACCAATATGAAAAAAGTTACCATTATTGACTACGGAATGAGCAACCTTCTCAGTATATCTAGAGCGTTAGAACATATTGGTTTTGAGGTATTAGTTACTGCATCAGCAGACACAATAAGTAAATCTGAGCTTCTTGTACTACCAGGGGTAGGTGCATTTTATGATGGAATGAGTGAGTTAAACAAGAGAAATATTCCAGAGGCAATTACAAATTTTATTAAAACTGGTAATCCCTTTTTAGGTATTTGTTTGGGTATGCAAATGATGCTAAGCATTGGAACAGAAATAGAAACAACTACAGGACTTAATATTATACCTGGAACAGTTAGTCCCCTTCCTAAAACAAACCAAGATGCTTCGAGAAATATTATACCACACATTGGTTGGACAGAGATAAATATAGTACGGCATCAGCATACTTTTAATACGGTTACATCGCCTACGTATATGTACTTTGTTCACTCTTTTTTTGCTAATGTCGATAATGAAAATAACACTGTAGCCCATAGTCCGTTCGGTGATACAAACTTTACATCAATAATAAATAAAGATAATGCTTGGGGGACTCAATTTCATCCAGAAAAAAGCGGTATAGCTGGACTCGGTATCTTAAAAATAATATTGAATAAATAACAGAATTATTAAAGATTGTTATGTTAAATAAAGTCATATATGTGATTATGCATTATTTCTTAAAAAAATATCAACTAGAGTTATATCGTCAATATAAAAAGAAATATAAAATCAGTTCTTCATTCATTTTTAATGGTAAAGATATAATCTTATCAGGTCAGGGAAATATTGTTTTAGGGAGTAATACCTACATTGGAAGTAATTCAAGTATATCATCCAATAAAGGATATAATGCAATAATTGGAAACAACTGTGCAATTAGTCATAACGTGAGAATCTACAATAATTCTTATCATACAGATTCTGATTTTAATCAACCAAATAGATTAGTTAAACACGGAAATGTTACTATTGGAGACGGGGTGTGGGTTGGTGCAAATGTTGTTATACTTCCAGGTGTTCATATTGGCAGTAATTATGTAATAGGAGCAAACTCTGTTGTAAATAAAGACATCCCCAATAACTTTGTAGCATCAGGTATACCATGCAAACCAATAAGGCTCAAGAAATCAAAAAATGTCTGTTAAGCAACTAACATTTAATACATTGGTATATGCCATCGGTCCTCAAATACCAAAGTTAGTAAGTGTATTAATATTACCTTTTATAACCCCATATTTAACCCCTAATGATTACGGTGTTTACGGTACAATATTAGCATATACAACAGCAATTACTTCATTAAAAGACCTTGGATTAACAACAGTGTTAAGTGTATCTTTTTATAAATTTGAAAACAGATATAGGTTTATTTGGAACAAGATTTTTAGCATAACAAGTATTTGGGCCATACCATTGTCTCTGCTTTTAGCCATAATACTATGGATAGTTATTCCCGTAAACGAAATGCACAATTACATCCCAATTGTAATATGTACATGCATACCATTACTAATTTTTGAACCCACCAAATGGATTGGTCGCAAATATTTCCAATTAATACAAAAACCATTACCAATTGTAATTATTAATGGTATTGCGGCAATCTTAGGCATACTATCGAATTATTTAACCATAAAAGTACTAGGATTTGGATACCTGGGATGGTTTATAGCAGCTTTTATTATCAGTTTTGTTTCATTTTTACCTTATCTGTGGGCGATACTAAAGATAGTTAAAATTAAATATGATTTTAAAATTAACAAAAAATGGATCTATCGTTATTTAGCGATAGGAATACCTGTTTTGCCACACGCTTATTCAGTTTATCTATTAGATACTTCAGATAGATTGTTACTAAATTGGTTTAATGTATCAATATCGGATATTGGAATATACTCATTAGCATATGGATTAGGAGGCTATTTTGCAATAGTTGGAAATGCTCTAGGAGAGGCTGCGGGTCCAATGTATATTAAATTATTTAAAAAAGAAAGTATAAAAGATGAGATTAGAGTTCGTAATCTTACTTTTTTAATGCAAGGATTCACTCTTATGCTTGCATTTATAATTTCAGTTTGGGCTAAAGAATGGTTTGAGTTACTTATTAAAAATGATGCTCTCCAATTTGGATATGTAATAACCATAGTTATTATCATGTCATATTCTTACCGTCCAATCTCATTTGGTCCTATAAATAAATTACAGTATTTATATAAAACAAAAGTTTTATGGAAAATTTCTTTTATGGCAGGTATTGTTAATGTTATTTTAAACATTGCATTAATCCCATTATTTGGGATATGGGGATCAGTAATCGCAACTTTTATGTCTTTAATGTTTCTTGGTTTTAGAGGATATTGGTTAAAAGATTTTAAAGAAAATAATCAAGTAAACTATTATCCATTTTTCTGGTTAATTACAATCTGTTTATTAACCATTTGCGTTTTCTTAATTAAAGACATAAGCGTAATTTATAAGATATTAATAACGGTAATACTTATTTTAATTTCAGTTATTTGTGCTAAAAAATTCAAACACTTACTAATCTTTTAGCATAGATTAAAATAGCAAATGAATACTATAAAAGATATAAACGTACTAATCAAAAAATTAGACGACACCCCAGAAATTTACAACACTTGTTTTGAAGATGGATTTATTATTTGGACCAAAATAAGGTATGAACTATTTAAACATCTATTAGAAAGCTTATATCTCAAAAGAAATGAGTTTAAAATAAATAGTACATCACCTAAAAAATTTAATTTTATTGATAAATTAAAAAGTTCATTATATTTAAAGTATTACTTGTTATGGAATTCAGGTAAAATTGATAAGAACGAGTTTGATTGCATATGTATAAATAGTTCACAAACGATAAACAGAACCGATGGCAAATACATAGGTAAAGTTAATAAGTTATTCAATATAATACCTGATATAAAAGTACTTAATATATATAACTATTCAAAAAATATTAAGTCTAATCAATATTTTGGTAGTTATATGTTGATAGATAAAATAGTACAACGTGCAAAAATAAAATCCAAAATAATTTTATCAA
>JACFNJ010000213.1 GCA_019454865.1 Bacteroidia bacterium | reverse complement strand
GACGATCTAAGTATAATAGGCTTATTCATCTCGTTATGTTTGTTAATAATCCATTCTGCCTTATTTACTTCATCTGGTATCACATTTAAAATTAAGGTATCATTAGATTTATTATTTATAAAGTTTCTGAATGAATATTGACCATTAAAATCAAATGCAGACGATTTATACCCTAATCGGTATAAGTCGCATTGCAAATAGCTTGTTCTTCTATCTTGAAATAAAGTAGCATCATTTTCTTTTACAATTTTTATGAGATTAAGACGTTTTTTTTCCTGTTCATTAATGTATTTTTTGTATTCGCCTCCAAATACCACATAAAAATAGCCTAGTAAAGGCCGTGGACCCTCAGCAGTTGGCATCAATAATCCACCTGCTAATGATGCCTGTATCTTTCCTTTGTCTATTCTTCTATCGGGATTATTATTAATATTTTTATCAGCATAAATTGTAATCTTGTTAGAAAATCCGGGACCGTAAGCGAGTTTACTAGAATTTAATTTAATACCAATAAACCAAATAAAGGCAATGCTAAGTGTTAAAGAGTATTTTAACATCTTTTTACTCATTAACTGTTCATAGCCAATAGCTCCTATTAGTAATAGTATTGGCATATAGGTTATGGAATACTTAAAACTGGTGTGAAATCCCATAATAAAAAATGGTGAAATCGTTAAAATTAGTAACAGCCAAAATTTATTAGAAATAACTCTTTTTTTGATGATACCATATGTGCCTGCTATTAAACAAAAAACAAATGGGATAGTATAGTATGATACCGCATTTGCAAATATAGATAGTATTGATCTTTCTGTATTTTCAATATATCCTTTACCCCATAAATATGTTTGTACTATATTTATAGGTGTATAGCCTGTAATAGCAATTGTGCAAAAGGCCAAGCAGATAGCCATTATACAAAAAGCTGCAAAAATTAACAATTGCTTTATTGGTGGTTTATAACTATATTTAAGTATGAATATTGCCAAATAAACTGGCAAATAAAATACCAAAGACCAGCGGAAGGGAATACCAAAAGAAAAAAGTATTGTAAAAACAAAAAAGTGTTTAATATGCTTGGTTTGTATATATTTTAAGAGTGAAAAGGTAGATAGAAGAATAAATGTAAATCCAATGCTTGTTGGGTTATACAAGCCACTACTAAATATAAATTCGGGGATGATAAAAGGAAGAAGTAATAAATAGTTCAATAACATTTTGGGGTTAAGAATCTCGAGTTTAAACAACAATACACCAGATAGAAACAATACCAATCCTCCAAAAATGAAGGATACAATGGTGGCAAAACTTCTTAAAATTACCTCATCAGGTGAAATAAAAGAAAGTATAAAATCAAAGCCTGAATGATAGGCCGAGTAAGGCATTTGAATTCCCTTATCTCTGCCCATTAAATGGTACAATACAGTACTGGCATCATCACCTTCTACATAATTAGTACTTAAAAACACAATTGCTAGTATTCCATAAATTGCTGTACAAAATACAGCATAATACATTATATATTTATTACTATTTAATGTTGATTGATTCATTGAAATATTCTTTTATGGTATCCGAAATTCTTACTATATCGCCTAAACTCAGTTCGTAATACATAGGTAAACGTAAAAGTGCGTCCGAATAAAAGTCTGTCATGGGTAACTCACGTCCATCATGTTTATGTTCGTAAAACGGACTTTTATGTAAGCTCAAATAATGAAATACTGCATTAATATTTTTTTCTTTTAGATGCGTAATTAAAGCAGTTCTTTCCTCTAAATTTTTGCATACTATATAAAACATGTGTGCATTGTTGGTTGCACCAGTTGTAATTAATGGGAGTTTTATATATCCTTTTTGTGCAAGTGGGCTTAATAGGTTATAATAGGTATTCCAAATAGTCAATCTTTTCTGCTGAATTTCCTCTAAATGTTCGAGCTGAGCATATAAAAAAGCTGCAATAATATCTGATGGTAGAAATGAACTACCAATATCAACCCACCCATATTTATCAACTTCACCCCTGAAAAATGAAGACCTATTAGTTCCTTTTTCGCGTATTATTTCCGCTCGTTTAATAAATTGCTCATCATTAATTACCAACATACCGCCTTCGCCACACATAATATTTTTAGTTTCGTGAAATGAAAAAGCACTTAAATGCCCTATACTACCCAGCGGTTTTTTTATTCCATCTATGCCTGTATAGTACGCATCAATGGCTTGTGCTGCATCTTCTATCACATATAGGTTGTGCTTATGGGCAATTGCCATTATTTTGTCCATATTACACGATACACCTGCATAATGTACCGGAACTATGGCTTTAGTTTTTGGTGTTATCAAGGATTCAATGCTATCTTCATCCATACCCGGATGTGTTGCATTACTATCTGCAAATACAATTGTAGCACCACGTAATATAAATGCGTTTGATGTGGAAACAAACGTAAATGATGGCATAATAACCTCATCACCGGGTTGTATATTAATTAAAATGGCTGCCATTTCTAGGGCATCTGTACAAGATGTAGTAAGCAAGCATTTTTTAAAGCCATATTTCTCTTCGAAATAGGCATGGCATTTTTTTGTAAATATGCCATCACCAGAAATTTTACCTGAATTTACTGCATCAGTAATGTAGGTTGTTTCTTTGCCTGTGAGGTAGGGTTTGTTAAAGCCTATAATATTCATTTTTCTTTTGGAGTTAAAATGGTTGTCTAAAAACTTTGTTTGGTTGTTGAACCATTTCGATTAATCGTGAACTAATTTGTTCCCATTTCAATGGTTTTTCTATGTATTCAATTGTAACATCAAAATCTATATCGTCAAAATAGCAGAGCGATTTAACTGCAATTATCGAATTTACACTGGGATATTTTTGATGATAAAAATCCGTCATTTCATTCAGACTAAATCTATTTCCCAAAAAAGCAATATCAATATAATCTTTTAACCGAGTGCCATTGCTACAAATAGCATTTAACTTCATAGCTGCAATATCTGCTAAACTTGCCAAAGGTATTCCTTCAATAGTTGCAAAAGGTTTTACCCATGCATACTTGTGAGAAATAATATCTACTTTAATCTGATTTATTCTTCCGAGTAATCCGCCTTTGAATTTGTTTTGAGTTACAAAATCACATTCTTCAATGAGCGTTTCCTCTACTGCATCAATATCCCAAGCTGAGTTTGTAAACAAATCAATGTCTATACTCTTCCGGTTTCCAATTTGCAACGAAAGAGCTGTTCCGCCCACCAAAACAAAGTTATTGAGTGCGGGTAGTTTGACTAACTTTTCGAGCACAATTAATAATTGTGGTTCAACCGTTTGTTTGTGTAGCATTTCATTTGGTTTGGGTTTATATTAAACAGTACCTTAACAAAATTGGCTTCTTTGGGTGCAATAACAGGCAGTTCACAAAGGATTTCAATCAATTCCTTTTGCCCGTAATAATCAATTATAAAATCCCATTCTTGTTGTGTACCGCGATGTAATACGCGGTCAACAATTAAACGTTTATTTTTTTGCATATC
>JACFNJ010000212.1:2143-3571 GCA_019454865.1 Bacteroidia bacterium | reverse complement strand
CAACTGGTACTACTATTCACCAAATCATGTTATACAAAAACGTGAGCAATACAAAAACGGAATATTAAAACGTGCATTACATTTTAATGAAAAAGGACAATTGGTAACAATTGTTTTGGAAAACGGTAAAGAAATTCCGCAAAAGGCTTGTGGATGCAACTAATTAAAAAATGAGTTTAGGCTAATTTACTTTGAACGATAGCTGCAAAACTTGGATAAATTGCAGTTGAAGCGGCAATCAATTCCTTGTCAAAAATAGGATTCTTATTATTATCAAATGCCGACACTTTGCCACCAGCTTCTTTTACCAATAAAATTCCGGCTGCAACATCCCATGGGCTTAAACTACTTTCAAAAAAGCCATCAAATCTGCCACAGGCAACATAAGCCAAATCCACTGCTGCGCTTCCCAATCTTCGCACTCCTCTGGTTTTTTGAATTAACTCTTGCAATACTTGCAAATAACTTTGTACTTTCTCAAATGTGTAATATGGAAATCCGGTTGCTACCAATGTTTCGCTCAAATCACTTGTTTGCTTTACATAAATTTTAGTTCCGTTTAGGTATGTGCCACCATTCATCCAGGCATAAAAAGTTTCGTTTTTATTCATTTCAAACACAACTCCCACAATAGGCTTGGTATTATGCAGCAATGCAACACTAATACTATACACCGGAATTTGATGAATAAAATTTGTTGTTCCGTCTAATGGGTCAATTACCCATGTATATGCTTTTTGTTCGTTGTTAATGGTTTCTTCTTCTGTTAAAAAACCTGCATCGGGATAAATTTTCATCAATCCTTCTACAAGTATTTTTTCTGCTGTTTTATCAACATACGAAACCAATTGATTGAATGATTTAATTTCAACTTTACTTGAAGTAAATGCTTTTGCCTCGGCTTGTATATATGCTCCTACCTCTTGTGTAAGCTTACAAACTGCCTGTGTTATCTTTTCAAGTTCAAGTTGCATTTAATGATTCAATTTAAACAAGGTTATTTCTTACGTGAAGGAGTTTGTCCGGCAGAGCGCTGCTTTGCCATTTCTTCTAATTTCTCTTGAAATTTGCTTTTGGTTACAGGCTTCTTTTTATGTTCTTGTATTTCGGCATGTAATTTTTTGTCGTCAATAAAACTACGAATTATTAATTGCTGCCCGATGGTAAATATGTTACTTACAAAGTAATAATAATTTAAACCTGACGAGTAACTGTTTAATACAAACAAAAACACTATTGGCATTAGGTAACTCATCCATTTCATTTGCCCTGTCATACCACTTTGGTCGCTATTATACACTGCAAATAATACGGATGAAATGGTCATTAATAATGCAAATAAACTAACATGGTTTCCATATCCCGGAATACTAAAGCCAAAGGTAAAAATACTATCGTAAGTGCTTAAGTCTTCTGCCCACAAAAATG
>JACFNJ010000212.1:0-2133 GCA_019454865.1 Bacteroidia bacterium | reverse complement strand
ATGCGCTTGGTAAAAACTGGAACATTGCAATTAAAATAGGCATTTGCAACAATAACGGAACACATCCGCCAAGTGGATTAACACCTGCCTGACGGTACATTTTCATGTTTTCTTGTTGCAAGCGTGTCATGTCTTCGCCATATTTTGCCTTTAATTCATCCAACTCCGGCTTTAACACACGCATCTTTGCCGTTGATAAATACGACTTATATACCAATGGAAGTAGCAATGTTTTTACAATTAAAGTAAGAAGTAAAATTATTATACCGAAGCTTCCAATATACCTGCTTAATAAATCAAAAACGTTTACTGTAAAATAGGTATTTACCCAACGAAATACTCCCCAACCTAAAGGAACTATACGTTCAAGTTCAATGTTTAATGCTTGTAATGTTTTAAAATGATTGGAGCCTAAGTACAATTGCATTCCAAATGTTTCGTTAGCGGTTTGATTATATGGAATTACGATTGATGAAGACAAGTATTTAACTTTTTCTTGTGTTTGATCGTTTTTGGTTTCAACTCTTGCTGTTGCAAACTCTTTATCGGCTATAATTGTTGCATTAAAAAACTGCTGTTTAAACGAAATCCATTTAATTGGAGTTGCTAATTCTTTACTTTCTTCTTTCGCTTCTGAAATGTAATCCGGCTCGGTAGATACGGGTTTCCAATATACTGTTGTTGTTCTATGTTCAGCATCAAAGGTTTTTTCTTGCTGCAACACTCCCGAACTCCAATTCATTTCAATTCCATTTGTTTTCGCATCAATTAATTTTTCAACTCCTACAAAGTTCAGCTTATAATCTAATAAATTGGCATTTTCAGTAAACGCATATAGTTGCTCAATGTATTGGTTTGTACCTAACCGTAATACCATTTTTAGGCTTTTACCATCCGGTGCAATTTCAGGAGTAAAATATAGGCTTGACGTATTTATTTGTTTTCCGTCATTTGTTTTAAACACATAATTCATTTCGGCATTTTTGCCATCAAACAGCACCAAATCTGTTCCATCGTATTTTTTATAGTTTTTTAAAACAGCTTTTTTTAGTGTACCGCCTTTGGTAGCAAATGTTAATAATAGAGCATCATTTTGTAAAACTATTTGTTCATTAATACCTACTGCAGCATTAGCGAAAGTACCGTATGTTTGTTGAGCTGCAACAGAATCGGTAGTTAATATTGAGTCTGAAGAAATGTTTTCAGCTGTTTTGCTTTTTATAATGCTGTCATTAGCTTGTTGAACCAATGCAAGTGAATCTTTTTCTCTTTGTTTTGCTTTAAGTTCGGCTTCTGTAGGTTGGTTTAACCATGCAAATGTTACTAAAATTGCAAAAATTAACCCCAGCCCGATAATTGAATTTCTATCCATTTTTGTCTGTTGTTCTAATTAAATAGCCCGCAAAAGTAACATTTTTTAATAGCCCTGCATATAAACTGCAAATAATTGATTAAATAATTTGCTAATCAATGTTTTAAGCAGTTGTTAGAGTTTTATAGATTTGGTTTGTCATTATAAATTAACACTTAATGAATAGCGATTATCACTAAACACCTTTGCGCAATTTGGATTGATATATATTTTGTCAATTTTTTTGTAGCATAAATTGCCAAGCGAACTAATTAAAGCAATACACACACGTATAAAAATAAAACAACTTATTTTAACGGTTCTCACTATTCAAATCACATTATACTTATCTGCTCAATGTTAAAATGGCTACCGGATGAAATGTAGTTCACAGTAATGATTAACATTATTTTACATAAAAGTTTTTTTAAAATCACGTAAAAATGTAGTTTCGTAAACTGAAAAGATATCACAAATAATGAAGCAACAGATTGATGCTATTAAGAAAACATTAGCCGAAGAAGGCTTTAGCACTAAACTTATTAATCAGCTAAAAGAATTACGCGAGTGGTTTAAAACCAATAAGAACGAACCGGGTTATGTAAAAATGATTCGTTTGGCTTATGAAAACATCGAGGAAAATGGCGACTATTCGTTTAACTATTTGGAGGAAGAAGACGGCAAAGAAAATTTCAATTATTTTTTGGATTTATTAGCAGATTACGCAAATAAGTATAACAAAGAAGAACTACACGACATTAAAAATTTAATGTTAGGTATTA
>JACFNJ010000211.1 GCA_019454865.1 Bacteroidia bacterium | reverse complement strand
ACGCATCATAAGAATTCCGAATCATACCTACACAACTACCACCGGGTATAACTAAATATTTTGAAGCATCTGCTTCGGTTAAAAATTTAACACCTACTTCTCTTGCTTCCTCCCAATACCCTGCATTAAATGCCGGATGCCCGCAACACGTTTGCTCCAAATTATAATTTACTTGGCACCCTGCCTTTTCCAATACTTTCACAGTATTGAAAGCTGTATTGGGATTAAATTGATCAATAATACACGGTATGAATAAATCAACTTTCATTTTTAGGGATATACGATTTTAAAATTCTTAATACGCGACACAAAAAACAATCCCAATATAAAATAAATAGTTAATGCAACAATAGACATACGCATGCTTCCTGTTAATCCATTGATTAACCCAAAACTAAATGTACCAAAAACGCTTGCTAATTTTTCACTAACATCATAAAAACTAAAATAGGAAGCTGTATTAGGTGTGTGCTCGGGAATTATTTTTGCAAAGGTTGAACGCATCATGGATTGAATTCCGCCCATTACTAAACCTACTGTAAATGCTAAAAGATAAAAATGAATTTCTTTAGTAACACCATAAGCAAAAACACAAATGCAAATCCAAACAAAAAGCATAATTAATAAGGTATAAATATTACCAATTTTTGAAGATAATTTTGCAAAAAAAGTAGCTCCACCAATTGCAACAAATTGAATTATCAAAACTGTAATTATTAAATTCTCAGTTTTAAGTTTCAGTTCTTCTTCACCAAATAAACTTGCAACATACATTACCGTTTGCACTCCCATTGAAGTAAAAAAGAAACCCAATAAAAACTTACGCAGTGCAGGCTGGTGTTTTAATTGATGATAAACATTTTTTAATTCATTAAACCCCTTTGTAAATGTGTTTTCAGTTGTTTTTACATCGGAATGCTTTTTTGCTTCAGGCACTCCCCAAAAAGTAATTTGAGCAAATCCTGCCCACCACACACCTACCGATACAAATGCCAACTTAGTTGCAAGTAATGCATAATAATCATTCGCTTGTTTGGTTGCTTCATTTATTGTTATTCCCAAATTCAAATTGCTAAGCTCAATTGCTTTTTGCTGTATAGGGAAAAACATTTCAGGTATCATAATTGTAACTAAATTTAGTAGCAGTAACAAAACACTCCCAATATAACCCATTGAAAAACCCTTTGCACTAACCGAATCGTATTTATCTTCGGAAACAATCTCCGGCAAAAATGCATTATAAAATACTAAGCTTCCTGAAAAACCTACTAAACTCAACACAAACAAAAGCACTCCTATTTCGATATTGTTTTTATTGAAAAAAAATAACCCTATACAACTTGCCGAACCCAAATAACAAAACAGCTTTAGAAAAAACTTTTTATTTTGTTTGTAGTCGGCAATACCGGATAATAATGGACTTAACAGCGCAACCAACAAAAACCCAAGAGATACAACATACGAATACAACTCGGTGCTTAAAACATTAATACCAAATATATGCAGATAGTGTTTCCCATTAATAACAATATCCTGTTCAACTGCAGCTGCTTTACAAATTGTATTAAAATAAATAGGAAAAATAGCGGTAGCAATAGTAAGTGAAAAAACAGAGTTTGCCCAGTCATACATTGTCCATGCAAAAACTACTTTTTTATTATTTAAAGTCCCACTCATTGCAAGCAATGTAAAATTTTAAATTTAAAATTTTCAATAAATTAAATTGCGATTATTTCTGCTTCAACTTGCTAATATATTCTTTACGAAACTTATTAAGTTTAGGAGAAATAACAAACCTGCAATAGTTTTCACCGGAATTTAAATTGTAATAATTCTGATGGTAATTTTCTGCAGGATAAAATACAGATAATGGCTTAACCTCAGTAACAATAGGGTTGTCAAAAATTTTTCTGCTTGTTAAATCACTAATTACTTCATTCGCTATTTGTTTTTGAGCATCGTTAATATAAAATATTACTGAACGATATTGTGTACCAATATCATCGCCTTGCCTGTTAAATGTTGTTGGATCATGCGCAGTAAAAAAAGCATACAAAAGGTCTTTGTATGAAATTTTATTTTCATCAAATATAATTTTACATACCTCAGCATGTCCTGTATTTCCGGTACATACTTCTTGGTATGTAGGGTTTACCTTAGTGCCACCACTGTATCCACTTATCATTGTATCTACACCATCCAATTGCTGAAGTTGTGCTTCTACACACCAAAAGCAGCCTCCACCTAGTATGGCAATATTACTATCTAATTGTTGCATATTAATTATATTATCGTTTATACCATTTCGTATTTTACTGTTACTGCAAAAGCTAAATAATATTCCAAAAATGACATAACAGAATATGTGTTTAAACTTTCTATTCATTCTCTTCAATCATTTGTAGCATGTTGCTTAAGTTTCTATCAACTTTATACATACAATAAACTGTTTCAATTTTACATAAAAAGAAAATTAGATTTATAGATAATCCGTAATATTTTTGTTTGTGATGCACATAAAATTAATTCAAACAGGAAAAACGCATTTTAAATTTGTTGATTCAGGATTTGAAGAGTTTACCAAACGATTGAAACACTATTGTAAGTTAGAAAACATCTTGATTGAGTTACCATCAAAACTAAAATCAACAGATATAAATTTAATAAAGAAAAATGAAGGCGAATTGCTGCTTAAAAAAATTCAATCTACAGATTTTGTAGTGCTATTAGATGAAAAAGGTAAAGAATTTAATTCCATTGAATTTGCATCAAATATTCAGAAATTACAATTGCATTATGCTACCATAGTTTTTGTTATTGGTGGTGCATATGGCTTTAGCAAAGAAGTATATGAACGGGCAAATAGTACAATTTCTTTATCAAAAATGACATTTTCGCATCAACTCATTCGACTTATATTTATTGAACAATTATACAGAGCATTTACTATCCTAAAAGGAGAACCTTATCACCATGAATAAACAAATTATTTTAGCATCCAAATCGCCTCGCAGACAAGAATTAATTAAAGGGCTTGAGTTGCCATATCGAGTATTTACCTATGAGGTAGATGAAAGTTTTCCTAACGAATTGAAGGCAGATGAAATTGCACTTTACTTAGCAAAGAAAAAAGCAGATGCATATCCCGAAACATTGCAACCAAATGAAGTTTTGATAACTGCTGACACAATTGTATGGATAAACAACCACGTACTAAATAAACCGGAGAACGAAAAAGAAGCTTATCAAATGCTACAAGAAATTTGCGGAACAACACATTCTGTTTATACAGGCGTTTGTTTAAAATCTAATGTTGATAGCATTTCATTTGTGGAGAAGAGTGATGTTTCTATAAAACAATTAAACGATTCTGAAATTTGGCATTACATCAAAAATTACAAACCATTTGACAAAGCCGGTAGCTATGGAATACAGGATTGGTTTGGATACATTGCTGTTGAAAAAATTAATGGATGTTTTTATAATGTTATGGGCTTACCGGTTTCAAAATTATACGATAAAATCAAACAATTAAGTAAATAATACACCCTCTTTTAAAGAATAATTTGAACAAATAATTTGACTAAT
>JACFNJ010000210.1 GCA_019454865.1 Bacteroidia bacterium | reverse complement strand
AGTATAGTTTTGTTAAATACACAATTGAATATAGCACCACCATATCCATTAAGAATAAGTGCATTTTCTGAAAAAAACGTACAACTAAGGAAATACCTGCACGTATATAAATAGCAAATGATATAAGAACGCTAAATAATGTTGCATTCTTTTGCGAGTAGTGTTTTTTGGCAAAAATTATCATTGCCCGATAAAACACAAACACATAATTTACACTCGATTTTTTTGTGCTTTCACCTTTATAATGAATAATTGATGTATCGGGGAAGTAATAATTTTTATATCCTGCTAAAGTAATGCGGTAAGATAAATCAATATCTTCGCCATACATAAAAAACTCTTCATCTAAATATCCGATTTTATCTAAAACCGATTTTCGGATAAACATATAAGCTCCCGATAAAACATCAACTTCATGCACTTCATCATTTGATAAATAACCCAAATGGTACTGACCAAATATTTTTGATTTGGGAAAAAGCGTAGAAAACCCAAACATTTTATAAAATGCAACCTTGGGTGTAGGTAAGCTTCGTTTTGATTCTGGCAAAAACTTACCTTTTCCATCAATCATTTTAACACCCAATGCGCCTGCATCTTGATGTGTATCCATAAATAGAATACACTTTTTAAAACTATCCTCTTGTACAACTGTATCCGGATTTAAAAGTAAAACATAACGCCCTTTTGCTTGTTGAATAGCTTGATTATTTGCTTTGCTAAATCCTGTATTTTGTTTGTTTTCTATTAAAATAGCTTGCGGAAATTTTCTTTTTACCATTTCACAACTTCCATCTGCTGAGTTATTATCAACAACAAAAACTTCACCAGCAATTCCTTCAAGTGCTTTGAAAGTACTGTGTAAAGCTTGTTCTAAAAAATACTTTACATTATAGCTTACTATTACAACAGACAAATCCATTATTACAATAATGTTAATTGCGAAGTTTTATTGTATAGGCTTCCCTTCACTTAATAATTGATATCTGCGTGCACATTCTTTTGCTTTGGCAGGTTCATTAGTATGCTCAAAAACTTTTACTAAATAATAATATGCCGGTGCGTAATTCGGATTTAAACTTAAAGCTGCACTAAATGCACTTTCGGCTAATGAATAATTAGCCAAGTTTAAATACGCAACTCCTAAACCATCATACATTTCGGGCACATTACCATTATGCGATACTCCTCCTTCAAAATAAGAAACTGCTTTCGAGAAATCGTTTTTTTGCATGGCACATTGTCCGGCATAGAAATATGCTTCCGTTACATTCCGTTTATAAAACAATGCTTTATCAAAATAATACAAAGCAGAATCAGGTTTCTGCTGCATAAACCAAACTTGACCAAGAGTACTGTATGCTGAATAATTTTCAGGATATATTTCTATTGCTTTTTTCAATGCAGTTTCTGCTTGTTGGAATTTACCGGCAACCATATAGGATTGACCTAACATTCGTTGAGCCTCTTCATTCATTGGTTCGTAATTTACTGCCTGCTCAAAAAACTGAATTGCCGAATCAGCTTGCTTTCTTGCTAATGCTTCATATCCATCCGGCATAAAATTATTTTCACGCTTTACAATTACACATAGTGGTATATCATCTGCTTTTATAACATGTACAGTTCCTTTAGGTGGAAACGAGCCATTTAATAATTCATTTTTGCTATACGTTCTGCTTGTTAATATTAGATAATCCCATCTTGGTTTATACTCTTCATACTCTCGTACCCAAAAGAAATCTAAATTTGGATTTATACGATGTGCATAGTAGGATGCTGTTAAAGGTTCATTATTAATCCCAATCAATACTTTTTTATTAGGCTCTTGCTTAGCAATCCACTCTCCTGCTTCTCTGCACGAGTTGCTATAATAATCCGTTTCGTAGTTTCCATATGCACCGTTTATTCCACCTACAAACTCATTAAAATATACATATTGATTTGGATGATTTTTTATTTGCCACAAGAGTGGTTTGCCAAAGGCTAATACTAATACAACAAGTATTGAAACTTGTACTATTTTATTTTTAAATGTATAAAATAAAAACTCGTATGCCATAGCTGATAAAACAACCATGGCAGGCAATACAAACAAGTAATGTCGCCAACCGTTGTAGTAATTTAGGTTTGTATATTCAGCCCAAGCTATAGGAAATACAAGCATAAATACAAACATTAAAACATAACCAACTTTAATGTATTTCTTCATCCAAAATGCTAGTGCCATAGTTAGTGCTATTCCGGCTAATAAATATATTGGATTACCAATTGACAAAAACTTTACTACATAGTAACCGGGTGCTTCGGTAAGCATATACAAGCGCTTACCCTCAAACAATTCAGTGTTGTTGGCATAAAATGCATTTTCACTGGATTTCTTAAATGCTGTAAATACATTTTTTATTGGATTACTTAAAGCGTATGGCCATATAGATATACCAAACAAATATCCCAATACAGCAATACGCATTAATGTGAAGATATACATTTCAACGCCTTTACTGAATATTCCTTTTTTATTTTTAATACAATAAAATAGCCATTGTAGTCCTAAAAACAAGCCCATATAGGCTATAATTAATAATGCTCCCACTCGACTACCAATTCCAATTCCAATCCCAATTCCCAGCCAAGTAATATGCTTGGATTTCGGATTAGGCATGTGCTGCAAAACTCTTACCATGAAATAACCGGAAACAGCAAACCCAACGGCAAAAGGTATATCGGTGGGATTATTCATACTAAACCCTAACCACCCTGGATTGAAACCAATAAACAACAATGCTATAATTGCTCCTCGCCATGAGGTTAACGCCTTTAGTGTTAATCCAACACAGATAAGACCCAACAAACCATATAAAGATATTATAAAATGCCTTGTATTATATGGGTCGGTATCAAATGTATTGTAAATTAAAGCAGCAATTAAATTCATGTGCTCACCATAATTTCTGAATATCTGACGAACATAATCATGGCTTCCGGTTGATTCTGCTAAGGCCGCTGTATCATCACCAAATGTTACTACCCAATTGTATGCTACTTTGCTGTATTCATCGTGTTGCTTTTCATCCCATGTCATCCCATATTGTTGACTTAATATCGGATAACTTAAACAGAAACCAACAACCAAAATATAAAAGATTAAACGATAAATTGGTGAATCACCTGATTTGTATTGAAGTCTTTGTTTAGAAAATTTTATCTCGTGCAATGATGATAAAACAAAGAACTTAAAGCTTAAATACAAAGAGATAAATGGCAAAGTAAAGATTTGAAGAAAACTACCTGAAGGGCTGTTTACATCAACAGTTAATGCAAAATCTTCAGTAGGTATATTATGTGCACCACACTGATTAGCTATTTGGAAATAATTACTTGCATGAGATAATTTGGTAGCAAACAATTCTTCAGCAAATTGCGTATAGGCAATAAACACTCCGCTTTTATTGTCCTGAACATTACTTGTACTAATAAATCGAACAAAACTATTGTATGCTTTAGCACTTAATTTGGATATAAAGCCTTTTTTATTGTTGCTCTCTTTATGCAAATAGCTTCCAAAATACAATGTTGTATCATTTAACTTCTTGCGTTTTGACTGCA
>JACFNJ010000209.1 GCA_019454865.1 Bacteroidia bacterium | reverse complement strand
TCATACAAATGTAGTAATGTGTGTTGGCGATCAGTTTATGGTAATATGTTTTGAATGTATCCCAAATCCTACTGAAATTGACCTTATCCGTCAATCTACCGGAAAAGAAATTATTGAAATTTCTTATAATCAATTGGAGCACTTTGCAGGTAATATGCTTGAAGTACTCAGTGCTACTGGTGAGCACTTATTAGTGATGAGTTCGCAAGCCTATAAAAGCTTAACTCCATTACAAATAACAAAACTTGAAAAATATGCACGTATTATTCATACGAATTTAGATACTATTGAAACACTTGGTGGTGGAAGTGCCCGTTGTATGATTGCTGAAAATTTTCTACCTATAAAGTAAGAGATAGTACTATAAACTAGCTATTGGGCTTTATATACCAAGCTTAGTGCGAGCAATTAGTAACAATAGTAATACAATAACTGAAACCAATGAGCCAACAGGAATATACCATAAGGTAAGTATTGAAATGCTTACCCCAAGCAGGTAAGCCCATTGTTGATTAAACCAAAAAGCAAATAAGAATAACAACCAAAAACATCCGAAGAGGATAAACAATGGACCGAGTTTGAATACATTGATGTGAAATACTTGAAATATTTTAGCCCAAGGTCCTGGCAATTCAGGGCCTATGTATTTTCCTTTAAGCATAACATGTATGCCATCAATTAACATGAATCCACCGTTTAATAAAGTTAAAATAGTTAGTATTAATTTAAGCATTGGAGTAAAATAGTTTAAACAAATCTATTACAATACTTCTAAAACATTAATACATGAATATGCAAAATCTATTCTATTTATGTAAGGTGAATATAAATTCTAATCCACCGTTTTTTCTGTTTTTTGCAGTTATTGTTCCTTTATGAAATTGAACAGCGTTTTTTACAATAGATAGCCCCAAACCGCTGCCACCGGTGTCTCTTGTTCTGCCTTCATGTACCCTATAAAAGCGTTCAAATAACCGATTCAATTGTGCTTCGTTTGGTATGCCTATGCCTGTATCGTAAAAAGTAAAATGATAAAATTCTGCTTCTTCATTAAATACAGTCAAATTGATTTCTATATTTTCTCCGGCATAGCGTATTGCATTTTCAAGCAGGTTTCTAAAAATTGAGTTAAGTAGATTTGCATTTGCGCGAATAGCAATATTATCTGGTATTTGCCAGTTCCATTGTATGTTCTTTTGCTGTAAGGCTTCTACAAATTCTGATTTTATTTGCTCTAAAATTGGTTTAATTTTTATAGATTCTAAAGCAAAAGTATTTGGAGCTTCTTCCATCTTAGCCAGCAAACTCATGTCTTTTGTCATTTCTGAAAGTGTGAGTGTTTGTTGGTAAGCTTGTTGCATAAAATGCTGCTTCTTGTCTTCAGGTAAGGATTGTTCTAAAATGGTTTCTAAGTATGCTCTTATACTAGTAATTGGTGTGCGCAATTCATGGGCAATATTGCCTGTCATTTCTATCTTTAGTTGCTTTGTTTTTTCTTGTTTGGTAATGTCGGTAAGTATAATTTCAAAGCTCTTATCCTCAAAAATTGAAGTTCGTAACGAAAATGTTTTTCCGTGGTTGCTAATTAGTGTTTCAAAATATTTCTCTTCTGATGATGCTAAGAAATTGTGCAATTCAGCAAACAAATTATCCTGTAAAATAGCCGATGGGTTGGATTGTGGTATATCTGTAAGTTGATTTAGGTGCTGCACAAACAAGCCATTATAAAATTCCACCTGTTGTGATGCAGAGATAAAGCAAATGCCTTCTTCTGAAATTTGAATGTGTTGTAAAAGCTTTTGTTTTTCTAGTTGTAAGTTTTTTTTAGTTGTCTCTACCTGATGATAATTTTCTGCAATTTTTTTCCCTATTTCTCCTAGTTCATCCGAGTTAAAAGTTATTTGGTTTGTATCCGGGTTAAATGCAAAATCACGTAATCGTTTTATTGATGCGCCAATTTGATTCGTAATGCGATGTATAACCAAAATAGAAACCACAAACAATGCAAATAAAAAATACAGAAACAGATTGTCTGCTTTTAAAAAACGTTGCAATTGAATATTGTATGGCATAGCCACACGAATAAAGATTGAGCCACTTTTTTTTGCATAATACAAGTAGGGGTGATGATTTGATGCCGATTTACGTATGTAACTTCCGTTCCCAAATTTTGAAGCATCAATTATCTCTTCTCGGTTGGCATGATTTTCCATTTTAGCAAAATCTGTTACCGTATTATCGTATAGCACATTTCCTTTAGCATCAATTAACGTAATACGAATATCACTAGGTAATGTGTTATGTATATTTGCAATTGCTGTTACGTAAGTTGTAGTAGTGTTATTAATTTCTGCTTGAATAATGTTAGTATAAATATCTAACTTTTCTTCTAAGGCTTCCGTTTTAAAATCTGTCTCGCGCGATTGCTCAAATATGGCAATACCTAAAGCAAATGCAGTAAACAATAAAGCAAAATATATAAACAATCGTTGCCTGAAATTTACTTTCATAATTTATCTGCATTAAAGCGATATCCATATCCTGTTCTGCTTGTAATAACATCACTGTATTTGCCCATTTTTTTTCGTAATCGTACAATGTGAACATCTACGGTACGTTCGGTAATGTATGGAGTTTCTTTCCAAATAATATCAATAATACGTTCGCGCGAAAATAACGTGTCAGGTTTTTTAGCAAACAAAGAGAGAAGCTCAAATTCTGTTTTGGTAAGAGCTAATTTTTCTTGTTCTAAAAAAACTTCTTTAGAATTAAAATCAATCGTTAGTGCACCTATTTGTAATTGCTCAGAAGTTGTTTTATCTGTTGCAACAATGTTGTTTCTTTTTAGTACAGCTTTTATGCGTGCTATTACTTCTTTTATTGAAAATGGTTTTGAAATATAATCATCGCCACCTACCGAAAATCCGGTTAGCATGTCGTTTTCAGTGTCTTTAGCTGTTAAAAAAATAATTGGAATTGAAATATTTTCTTTACGTAGTTTTTCTGCTAATTTATATCCCGACATGCCACCCATCATTACATCCAACAAAAGTAAGTGAAAATCAGCAATGGGTTTTTTCAATGCATCTTCTGCAGAGTAAACTGATTCTACAAAAAATCCCTCACTTCTTAAATTAAATTCTAAGATTTCAGAAATATTTTTGTCATCATCTACCAAAAGTATTTTGTATTGCACTTTATTTTTCAATTACATTTACAATAATAAATAAATATTATTCAGACTTTCCTTTATGTTTCAAAACTTTTGCTTCTAAGTAAAATACAATTTCTTCCACAATATTGCTGCAATGGTCACCTATACGTTCCATTTTACGTATTAATAATATAAGTTTTAAGCCACAATATATTTGTGATGGATTTTGCATCAAGTAGCCTTCTAATTTACGAAATGCAGCATGATATATTTCGTTCACTTCTTTATCCTTCATTAAAATTTTTCCGGATGTTCGTGTGTTGTCTGAACTTAATGCCACATAGCTATCTGCCATCATGTTTAACAATAAGTCAAACATTTTTTCCAACTCTAATTCTTCTATTAAATCTGGTGCTATTGGTGTGCAATCATTATCCATAACCTGACGCGCAATCCCTTCC
>JACFNJ010000208.1 GCA_019454865.1 Bacteroidia bacterium | reverse complement strand
GTAGTTGAAACATCTGTGGGCTTGGATCGTTTGTTTTTATCGGTATTGTGTGCAACTTATAAAGAGGAAGAAGTAGGCGATGGGGATAAGAAAGATACCCGTGTAGTAATGCAATTTCCACCTATATTGGCTCCATATAAGGTTGCAATATTTCCACTTACCAAGAAAGATGGATTACCGGAATTGGCAAATCAAATAATGAAAGATTTGAAGTGTGATTACACTTGTTTTTACGAAGAAAAAGATGCAATAGGTAAACGTTACCGAAGACAAGATGCTTTAGGGACACCTTTTTGTATTACGGTTGACCATGAATCATTGGAAAATCAAACCGTAACTATTCGCTATCGCGATACAATGCAACAAGAAAGAATTCCTATTGCAAGCATTAAAGAAATATTAGCAAAAGAAATTAATTGGAGTAAGTTATTGGCGTAGGTTTTAAGTGAAAAGCTTATTTGAAATAATTAAACTTAATGCATTTTCTTGTTGCCAAAAGCACATTTCAAATTCTACCGTCTTCCACAACTAACAAGATGTTTTTGATAATATTCTTCTTCTAAATTGTTTATCATTACGCCTTTGGTAGTACTTACGTGTGCAAACCAACCTTGTTTTAGGTACAAACCAACATGTGAAATCTTTGAAGCATTTATTTTAAAAAAAACCAAGTCGCCTTCCTTTAAACTACCGGTACTTACTTTTTTACTTTGCTTGTGCATTTCAGCTGCTGTTCGAGGTAATTTTTGATTATAAACATGCTCAACAAGCCCTTGTATGAAACAAGAGCAATCAATTGCTGATTTTGTACAACTTCCTAATTTATGAGGTGTTCCAAGCCAGTCGGATACATAATTATACAACTTTAAATTATCAGATTTAGTAACCGAAATATTTAGCTTTTTACTTAAAGTTTGTAATTCTTTGGATGTAGTTTTGCGTTCGGTTCTGCTTGGTGTTTCCTTTTTACTTTTACATGCAAAAAGCAAAATACTTACAAGCAAAATAAAAAAGCCAATGTACTTATTCATTGGCTCAAATATCATAAATTTATTTTTAATCTAAACAACCGGTTTAAACCCCTCAAATGCTTGCAAGCAATTGTTGCAATAATGTAAACTTCTGCACAGCGTAGGACCAAATGGGCTTTTCAATTCTGTATTTTCGCTTCCGCAGAAAGGGCAAATCACATTAGTTAATAATTCTTCTGTAATTTCTCCGACATGTTTTATAGGTGGAGCTAATCCATGTTTTTTCAAACAACTTAATCCACGTGCAGTAATTTTGTTACTATCCCAAGGTTTATCAAATGTTGTAACCACCAACGGATTTTGAATACCTATTTCTTGCAATCTCTCAGCAACACTTTTTTCCATCATTTTTATTGCAGGACATCCGGCAAATGTAGGTGTCATTTCAACAAATACAGTGTCTTTGTCTCTAATTTCTATTTTGGTTATTATACCCATATCTACCATACTTAATGTTGGTATTTCAGGGTCTTTTACTACCTCAAGCGCTTCCCATATTTGTGCTTCAGTAAACATGTTTTATTTGTTTATTGTACTACCAATCGGCAGATGGTTCAATACGAAATACTTCTCCCATTTCGTCTACCAAACTTATAAGATGTTCGGTGTGATTGCCAATGCGTCCGCCATATACCGGTTTCCATTCTGTTTCAGCCGGTAGTTTTAGAGTAGCTTTTTCTAAAATAGTATTAACTTGTTTAAGCCATTGTGTTTTTAATGCATCTTCTCCAATAAAAATTCCATCTGCAATTAACGCATCTTCGTATTTACTTTTTTCAAACATACCCAACGCATAGTTCCATGCTTGGTTTAATGCTGTTTGCATACGTGCATGGCTTTCTTCGTTAGCTTTACCCAATTTTACTATCCAAGTGTTTGCATGAAACACATGGTATTTCAATTCGCCTTTAATTTTTTGTGCAACTTTTGTTATTGGCGCATAGCTACTACTTGCCAGCGACTCAAATCGTAATTGGTCGGCTGTGTCAAACAAAAAGTGCCTGATTAAACTAAAATCATAATCTCCATTAGGTAGTTCAAGGAATTGTGCACTATGAAATTTTTCAGCGCTGCGATTAAAAGCAACGGTATCCGGAGCTGCTTCGCCTAACTCTTGCAACAACTGAAACAATGCCTGTGCGTGCCCTAATTTATCTTGTGCCATTGAAGAAAATGCAATGTCTTCTTCCAATATCGGACCCAATCCGGTCCACTCGCTGTTGCGATGTCCGATAATTAATAAATCGTCAGCCATTTTATATAATAGCTCTTTTATTGCATCTGTATTCATTTGTGTTATTTAATTTAAGTAGTGATAATTATTCGATTTAAGTTTAAAATATTTTTGGTTTAAAAAAGTATCCGGAAGTTGTAAGTAAAATGGTACTAACAAAAATGAATTTTCATCCATTTGTGCAACTTGTTTTTGTGCATCCGATTCGTTATTAAAAAGATAGATTGTTTTTACATTATCCGGAAAATACATACCGCTATACAGCAGTTGTTCACAGGCATTTGCCCACATTGCAAACGGAAAATTAAAGTCAGAGGTATAGGCATAAAATTTTGTACCATCCTTACTTTGCGCTTGCATTGCTTGTGCTTTAACTAACTCCAACCGTAGGTTGTAAGTTTTTTGTGCTTCAAGTATTTTTATGATTCCGGCTGATATAGATGCCACCAAAAGCATGGTAATTAAGTTTGGAGTGGTTTTGTTTAAATAATTTTTGCTAAAATCAATAAGTGCGGTAACAAAACCAACCGACACGATTGCGCCATAAACAAGGAATATTCGCTCGGTCATTATTGTAGAGTCGCCTTTAAAAAATATAGAAACAAACAAAATATAACCCAATGCACTAAGCATTAACAAACCAAAATGGAGTTTCATCTTATTATAAGCATACCAAATCAAGGATACTATAAGCATTATGCTTGGAAGTAAATAAAGGGAGTTTAATCTTTTAACAAAAAACTTTAACACGTATGAGTCGATAATGTGAATTATATTACTCCAAAGGCTACTGCTTGATGGATAAAAACTTCCTTCGTATGAGTTTGCCGGAGTTAATATTGACTTTATAACTATTACTAGAATTGTTAATCCAAAAACTACTAAAGGTATTGTAATGTTTTTGTTTTGTTGTTTTACATCCAATGCTGTCCAAAGCATCAGAAATAGGAGAAACAATGCAGAAAGCGGATGAAAAGTAACTGCAATTAAAAACAACAATGCACCAACTCCATAGTGAATAATTGTGATTTTATTTTCATTAGTTAGGTGGTAGTGTAACCAGGCATAAAACGTAATTCCAAATACAATGCCATGTAAAATTTCGGTTTGCAAAAAGAAAATTTCGGAAGTACAAACCAACAAACTCAACAAAATTGCCCACGAAGCAAGAATGTTTTTGTAAGCATACAACGCAATCAGAAAACATCCATAATACAATACATAGAAATTTGCTGAATACAATACAATGATTGTTTTTAAGCTCCACTGTATCTTAACAGCAAGCAGTGGAAGTAATTGAGTAAGTATTAACGGATATCGATAATGAGGTAAATTAAACGATGCCGTGTTAACCAATAAAAAAGTAGAATAAGCATTATCGGTATGCAACATTCTTTCTCTATAAAATAATATAG
>JACFNJ010000207.1 GCA_019454865.1 Bacteroidia bacterium | reverse complement strand
AATCTACCGATAAAAAAACATCTTTAAATAATGCCTTGCGCGATTATGATGTAGCGGTATAATAACAATAGCTATATTCTATTCTTATTGAAAAAGGCTTTTGTTTAAGTGAATTAAAGATTATAACAAATCAGGCAATATTTCTTAAATAATTATCCTGGTATAACCTCCTATCTTTTACACTGCCAATAACTTGTTTTAGGAGTTACTATTGGCTTTTAAAAGGTTATTGCTATTTCAGTTTTTATTTGTACTTTTATTTCATAATTAATAAACAGCTTGTGTTAATTACTACCAGTTTTTTCACAGGCTGCCTACCATTAGCAGTCACTATAGGACGACACAATACATCTCAAATTTTCGGACTGATTAAACTTTTATTCATTTTGACCGTCAAATTGAAAAAACAACCAACTATATGAAAAAATTATTACTACCAATTTTTACACTGATAATTTTGTTAGCTCAAAGTGTAAGAGGACAGGTACTTATTGATACTGTTTCTTTAGTGTCATATGAAAAAATAAATACACGGTTTTGTTTTAACAATAGCAAATTAATGGCTGGTAATAATGTTGCCAACCGTTATATTATATACTACAATCCAGACACCATTTTTCTTAATGTAAATCAATCAGGAATCTGGACTCGCAAAATTGCATATACAGGAGATACTATTAATTCAGCAACACTTTCCTTTTATAAGGATACTATATGGATTTGTTGGAAAGAAGGTAATATATCTGCGCAAATAAAAGCTATGTATACTTCAGACAAAGGAAACTCGTGGTCTTCTGTAATTCCGGTTTCACTTGTTGGTAAAGTAGCAGCTCCTTCAATATATGCAGCAAAAAACGGAAAAATCCATTTTGTTTGGTCTATGGAATCTAAGGCTGACACAACAGTTTATTATAATGTATATAGTAATGGTTCTTTCTTGGATTCACCATACCCTTTAAGTAACCTAACAGGACAAGGAGAATGGCCATCAGTAATTGCAATAGGGGATACGGTTCTTTCTGCATGGAGAGAAGGACCTCCGCCCACTAAAATCTGGTTTAGAAGCTCATTTAACGGAGGCCGTTCTTGGAACTCACTTTCACCTATTCCAACAACAACTTTGTTGCCCATTTCGAAAGACCCTAACCTTGCTTATGCGTATGATTCTACTATAAATACACATTATGTTTACATTGTTTTCGATGGACAAAACTTGATTTATTTACAACGCAGTATCGATTTTGGTAATAGTTGGTCAATCCCTGATACCATAAGTAATCTCAATAAGTGGTCTCAATTTGCACATATTGAATGTAACAATAAGGGATTTGTTGGAATTTCGTATGAACAACGACCAATTGGTTCATCACTTTATGATGACACGAAAAAAGATGTCGGATTTACTTACTCTACAAACTGGGGTAATAGTGGTAGTTTTAGCGTTGATACATTAGCATATGCTCATAACGGTTTCGGTTCCGCATATCCTGCATTTAATAAAATTGATGATAATAATTTTTACTTGGCCTGGCTTACAAAAGACAAAGTTAATAACAAAATGAATGTGTTAGAAAGGCTAATACATTTCAGTAATACAACTGGAATAAATGCTTATGAACAAAATATTAATCCAAGAATTAATATTTTTCCAAATCCATTTTCCACACAGACAACTTTGCAAACAAATATGAACTTCAAAAATACTACACTGAATGTTTACAATTTCGCTGGACAGACAGTAAAACAAATAGACAATTTCGCTGGACAGACAATCCTTTTTAACCGAGACAATTTACCAAATGGACTTTATTACATTCAGTTAAAACAAGACAATAATGTTATCTTCACAGACAAAATAATAATCACGGACTAACACAGCACTGGCACTAAGTGCTTGTTTCTTCATTTGGCGGTGCCTTGCAAAATTGAAGATAAGTACCACTCGTTCCCACAGGCATGCCGTCAGAGTTCTATATGGATTAGTCTTTATAAAAGAATTTTTGCAGTCTAAATACCTAAAATAGGACGAAAGAATCTGCTCTATTTCATTTATTGTTGTTTATTTACCCACTGACGGTACGTTTGCGGAAACGGGTTTATTATTGGCATACAAATATTTGTTGCTATTTCAGTTTTTATTTGTACTTTTATTTCATAAATAATAAACAACTTGTGTTAATTACTACAAGTTTTTTCACTGGCTGTTGTTGGCTACCTTATTAAGTTAGAAATCTAAAAAATAACTAATATGAAAACAAGTCTCTTATCGATAGCACTATTAATGACAAGTATTGCTTTCGGACAAGCTCCTAAACTTTATATTCATATTGTATCACACAATGAACCTAATGAAAATTTACAAACAACATTGAAATATGCGAAAGCAAAAGCAAATATTCTGCAATTAGCAAATATTGTAAATAGTAAAAATGTAAGGTGGAACTTACAAACTTCGGATGGTTTTGTTATTGGTGCATTAAACGATCAAGCAACTACAGGAACGAATATATTTAAAACTTTAGCCAACCCTCCTTATAACGATAATATTGAAATAGACCCTCGTCAAAAAAACATGGGAGGTAGAAACATAGCCGATCAATGGTATTTACTTGATTCTTTAGGAGCAAATCCTACGACTCATTTAGGAGGTTGTATATACTACACAACTAATCCTAATGATCAGCCTATAGACTGGGAACAATATAGAAATCCAATTATTGGAAATATTTATGGAAATACTTGGCAATGTTCCATTATTACAGGAGCAGGTAGTTCCAATCACAAGAATGACTTAAATGATTTTGGTATTTTCAAACCCGATACTGCAACAAATTTTTATCACCACAACCCAGCAAAAAATCTTTGGTGCATGGGAACTGGTTGCGCTCCCGTATTAGACTCATTGGATGATGAACAAGCTATTATTGATTTGATTCAAGGTCAGGTTGATAGTATACAAAACGGACTATGGCCTTCAAATAAATTTTATGTTACTAGAATAATGACTAATCAACGCGAATATGGACCGTTATTTTTTCAAAAAATATCTAAGGTAATTGACTCATTAAACTTAATACCAAGCTCTAAACTACAATGGGCTACTGTAAGCGAGGTGTTTACAGCGTTTCAGGCATGGCAAATCACTTCAGGTTTAGACCACAGCCAATGGTTATGTGGGCAAACTACAACAACAGGACTAACTGAAGAAAAAAACTTAAATTATTTTACTATCTATCCAAATCCATCTTCAGGTAATTATATCTTAAATTTTGCAGACAATATAAATCATCAAATTAAAATTTACGATTTAATGGGGAGATTAATACAATTTAAAATCATTAATGGAAACGATATTATTAACCTATCAAATCAAGCTGATGGTTTATATATTTTAAAAGTAGACGAAAAAATAGTAAAGAAAATAATTAAAGAATAACGATTGCCTAACATGAACTGTGCAAAAAGCAAACAAATCATGCAATAACTTATTAAATAATTATCTTGGTATAACGTCTCATTTTTACAACGCCAAAAACTTGTTTTAAAAGTTACTTTTTGCTTATAAAAGGTTATTGCTATTTCAGTTTTTTTGTATTTTTATTTCATAAATAATAAACAGCTTGTGCTAATTACTATAAGTTTTTTTTACAGGCTGGTGTTATAGGCCATTAGGACGACCAACAATTGAGTAGAAATATGACAGTAAAAGAACATTATGACAACCACCTTGGAC
>JACFNJ010000206.1 GCA_019454865.1 Bacteroidia bacterium | reverse complement strand
ATAAGCTTATCAAACAGAATTGCACAACAAGTAAATTACTTACAAAAAAATAAAAATGTGGGCATACTTGGCACACAATACCAAGCAATAAATGGGAAAAGCAGAAAACTCCCTTTGACACACCAAGAAATTTGCTGGCATTTATTAAATGCTTCGCCATTTGTGCATCCATCCGTAATGTTTAGGAGTTCTTTTATTAAAAATTTACCCGTTATTTATAATAAAGAATTTGAATTTGCGGAAGATTTAGAGCTTTGGGTTAGAGCCTCTGCACAAACAGAATTAGCCAACTTGCCAGCACAATTAATACAGTATCGTTTTCATAAAGGCACGCATCAAAAGAACTTACAGCGTGTAGCTGAACTAAATACAATAATTAAGAAAATTCATATTTCTAATTTATATCCTAACATGGTTGAAACGGATATTGAAAAACTTGCAGTCTATCTTAATCGGCACAAATACCCAATCTATTCATTGGATTGGTTTATCCGTTGCTTTGATTTTTTTCAAAAAATATTAACACAATACACGGATGAGTTAGTTTCAAAAACATTAAATCAAGCAGTTTGGTTTCATTTAGCTTCTGCATATACAATGTATCCACAGTTAAAGAAAATAATTAAAAATCACAGTTGGATACAACTAAATACAAAACAGAAAATTTGGTTACAGATAAAAAAATTTAAATGAAAACAGCTGTCCGAATGAACAGCTGTTTATTTATCCTTTTTAATAAAACTACATAACTACTTCTTTCCTTTTTTATGTTTTCCGGCATGTTCAGCCCGTTTTTCAGCTTTTATTTTATCAAACTCCGCTTTTTGGGTTTCATTCAATACACTTTTAATTTGTTCATTATTTTTTTCTTTTTGTTTCAACATTGCCTCTCTTTGCGTTGCTTTATCGGCATTTTTGTTCGCTTCTTTTATGGCTTTCATTTCTGCTTGGTTATTTTTTCTAATCTCTTTGATTTTTTCTTGTTGCTCTGGTGTTAGCTGCAATCGCTCTTGCATTTCGGCATGTTCTTGCTTTAAGTTTTCTCTTTTTTCTGAATTATTTTTTGGAGTTGTTTGGGCAAATACTACTGTAGTGCTAATACACACCATTAAAGTAGCTACAAATTTTAAGGTTTTCATATTTTTTGAAATTTTAATATTAGAGGCAATGCATTGTAAAAGGTTTAATTCGATATAAAGATTTTTTTACATTCTTTTTTAGTACACAACTTATTGTACTTTTGCAGGCATAAAATAAATGTTCAATCAACAGGGCTATTTACCCTGAAATGTTTTGAAAATGAGTAAACAAGGAAAAATTTTAGTGGCCATGAGTGGTGGCCTCGACAGTACGGTTACAGCTGTAATGCTTCGTGAGCAGGGCTATGAAGTAGTTGGAGTAACAATGAAAACTTGGGATTATGCATCGAGTGGAGGTTCAAAAAAAGAAACCGGATGCTGTAGTTTAGATTCCATTAATGATGCCAGAAGCATTACTGTAAAACATGGCATTCATCACATGATATTAGATATTAGAAACGAGTTTGGCGATTTTGTTATCGACAATTTTGTTGGTGAATATTTATCCGGAAGAACTCCAAATCCTTGTGTTTTATGTAATACGCATATTAAATGGGAGGCATTGTTAAAACGGGCTGTTCAGTTAGATTGTGAGTTTATTGCCACAGGACATTATGCACAAGTAAGACATGAAAATAACCGCTATGTTATTAGTAAAGGATTGGATGAAAACAAAGACCAATCCTATGTTTTATGGGGATTAACCCAAGAAAGTTTATCACACACGCGTTTCCCTTTGGGTAAATTTCGTAAGTCGGAAATACGCCAAATGGCTTTAGACATGGGATATACCGAACTTGTAAAAAAGAGTGAAAGCTATGAAATATGTTTTGTTCCCGACAATGATTATCGTGGTTTTTTAAAAAGGCGTGTAAACGGATTAGAAGAAAAAGTAGAAGGTGGAAACTTTGTTACAACTTCCGGGAAAATATTAGGAAAACACAGAGGCTACCCATTTTATACAATTGGTCAACGCAAAGGACTTGAAATAGCAGTGGGCGAACCACTTTATGTAATTGAAATAAAACCCGAAACCAATACTGTAGTTTTAGGTAAAGAAGAAGAACTGAACAGAAAAGGAATGTGGGTACGAGGACTAAATATGGGCAAATATGCAAACATTAATCATCCAATGGATGCAATTACCAAAATACGTTATAAAAATGCCGGTACACACAGTGTAATACAACAAGAAGACAATAAAATGAAAGTGATTTTTAACGATAATGTTAAGGCAATTGCTCCGGGTCAATCCGCTGTGTTTTATGATGGAGATGATGTAATTGGTGGTGGTTGGATTGAATCCAGTTTTGATGTGTAAACCATAATACCAACTTTTAATTATATTCGTTAGGTAAATATTCTATGCAAAAAAGTTTATATTCTATTCTGTTGCTACTAATTGTAAGTGCCTGCAACCGTAATGACCCGGATAGTACAATTGTTCCTTCCATTGGTAAAGAATTTTACCCGATAAAAATTGGAAGCCTGTGGGAATACAAAGTTGATTCAATTGCATACGATGATAATAGCTCAACACAAGCCATTGATACGTTCACGTACCAATACAAAGAACAAGTTACTGATATGTATCTTGACGATTTAGGCATTGAAACGTATATTATAAATCGCTGGTTTCGTTTGAACGATTCAGCCGAATGGTATCCTGCAAGAAACTATCAAACTCGTATTGCGGATTATAAAGTTGAACGTGTTGAAGAAAATGTGAGAATAGTAAAATTAGTATTGCCATTAAAAGATAGAAACAACTGGAATGGCAATATGTTTAACAACAAAGACTATCAAATTTTTAAAATATTGAATTACCAAACACCTTTAAAAATAAATGGTAACACATACAATGCTATGCAGGTAGAAGAATCAAATATTGATAATTTTGTTGAAGAAATTAAGAAAAACACATGGTATGGCAAAGGATACGGCATGATAAAAATGCAATACGATTCATTAAATACCCAATCAACCGGAACCAAAGGGTTTCGTTACACTTTAACCATACATAATTATCAACCCTAACACAAACAATAGCTTTTATTACAAACCAATTACATATAACTACATTTGTAAAGCATGGCTAAAAAAGAAAATTACATTACATACGCAAAAGAAGTTTTTTCAATAGAATCAAAAGCTGTAGCTGATTTGTGTTCGCAATTGGATGAAAACTTCAACCAAGCAATTGATACAGTATTAAAAAGCAAAGGCAGATTAGTAATTACAGGAGTTGGCAAATCAGGGTTGGTAGGTGCTAAAATTGCTGCAACATTAGCAAGTACAGGAACTCCAAGTATATTCATGCACCCTGTTGAAGCGTTTCATGGCGACCTGGGTGTGTTAAAAAAAGAAGATGTAGTAATGGCTATTTCATATAGCGGAGAAACTGAAGAACTATTAAAACTTTTACCATTTTTTCATTCTTCAAGAATTAAACTTATAGGTATAAGCGGAAATCCAAATTCAACCTTAGCAAAAAATGTAAACTTTCATTTAAATGTAAAAGTTTACAAAGAAGCCTGTCCATTAGAGTTAGCGCCCACATCGTCCACCACTGCTACTTTAGCAATGGGTGATGCGTTTGCAGTAGCTTTAATGAAAGCCCGAAAATTTAAACCGGAAGATTTTGCCCGTTTTCATCCGGGCGGCAGCTTAG
>JACFNJ010000205.1 GCA_019454865.1 Bacteroidia bacterium | reverse complement strand
ATTGACTGGTGGAAATGGATAGGCAAATTATTGATTCATACTGTTACATTTAATTTTGAACAGTTGCGTACAGCTTTATTAGCCCGCTACGATCCGATGTATGACCCATATAACACCTTTGAGTTTATACTTTCAAAAACCAAAAACAAAGCAGCATTTTTTATGCTGATGAATAATGGTGGAAAATATGATCGCACGATAAACCCTAACAACCTTACTATGAAAAATCTTGTTCTGTATCTGAAAAAAAACAGTGCATTTGTTGGGATTCATCCTTCTTATGTTTCCAATACTTCCACCAAAAAGTTAAAAAGGGAAATTGATATATTGGCTAATATTTTGAATGAACCAATAACGCAAAGTCGGCAACATTATTTAAAACTACAGTTACCCGAAACGTATAAAACATTACTCTCACATGGTATAAAAACAGACTATTCCCTGTTTTATGCAGAAGAATTCGGGTTTCGTGCGAGTACTTGTTTTCCTTTTTATTTTTATAATTTAAAAGAAGAAAAAATTACAGATTTTGAAATTATGCCCACGTGTTTTATGGATACAACTGCTTATATGTATTACAACTCCAACAGTAACTGGCTGAATGAATTACTTGAAATGAAACAAAAAATTAAACAATACAAAGGCAATTTTATTACATTGTGGCACAACAATAATTTGGAAAATAATTCCCAAAAAGAGAATTTTATAACTGTAACTAAAAATTAATATTTTGATACAATTTTTACTACCACATCAAATAGATAAAGAAAAATGGGATTCTTGCATTGAACACGCACACAATAGTTTCATCTATGGATACAGTTGGTACTTAGATATTGCTTCGCCAGGATGGAGTGCTATTGTTCAAAACGACTATCGTGCGGTTTTTCCATTACCTACTGTAAAAAAAATATTTACAATGGCATATCAGCCATTTTTTACACAGCAGTTAGGATTGTTTTATCGTGATATTGAAACAGCTCCTCCAATACTTGAGTTTTTAGAAAAAATTCCTTCAAACTATAAGCATGTAAACATTTGCTTAAATGAATATAACCAAGGAAATGTAGGTGCTAATTATCACTCACACAGCCGTACAAATTATATTTTACACCTGCACCAGCCATACCAAGAACTTGCCAGACTATACAATAGCCAAACCAAAAGAAATATTTTACGGGCACAAAAAAGTAAACTCATAATTACCGATGCGCAACCAAATGCTGTTGTAAAATATTACGAAACACAAAAAGGAAGTGAAACGGATGTACTAAAACCGGTTCATTACGCTACTTTAAACCGATTGCTTGAAGAAGTAAATCGGAGAGGTTTTTTGAAATGTTTTTCGGTGCAAAATGCTCAAGGAGATACGCTGGCTATGGCAGCATTTTATTTTTATAAAAACAGAATCGTTTATCAGCTTGGTGCCTCATCCGATGAAGGAAGAGAAGCACAAGCAATGACATTTTTATTTGATTGGTTAATTAAAACAAACTGCAATAAAGATTTAATTTTTGATTTTGAAGGCTCCGATATTTCTAGCATTGCAAGGTTTTTCTCAGGTTTTGGGGCATTGGGTGCAAAGTATAGTCGCATTATACGTAATGATTTGCCATGGCCTTTTAGTATTATAAAAAAATGAGATTTGCAGCAATAGATATTGGAAGTAATGCGGTGCGATTGCAAATTGCTCGATTAAATGATAATCCGGATGAACCATTTAAAAAGGTAGAATTTGTGCGAGTGCCAATTCGATTGGGCGATGATGCTTTTAACAACAAAAAAATAAGCCGCGAAAAAAGAAAGCAATTGTATAAAACTATGCATGCTTTTAAATTATTAATGGAGTTGTTTGAAGTGAAAAGCTATATGGCATGCGCCACAAGTGCAATGCGTGAGGCAGAAAACAATGAGAAAATTGTAAAAAGAATATACGAAGATTTTGGGATAAACATCAAAGTAATAAGCGGCAAAAGAGAATCAGAGTTAATTTTAAAATCCATATTGCATTACCTTAAACCGGATAGAAATTATTTAACAATAGATGTGGGTGGCGGTAGCACCGAAATGACCGTTATTGAAAACACAATCGTTAAACAAAGTGTAAGCGTTGATGTAGGTACTGTTCGCTTGTTGGATAATGTTATACATCCTGAAAACTGGAACCAGTTGGATCAATTTGTTAAGTCGCATACTCCATTAATAAGTAATGCAAAAGCTATAGCCACAAGTGGTACTATTAATAAAATTGCAAGCATTGTTAATCCATCACTATCCGAACCATCAATTACATATAAAGAGTTACTTGGTTTTTATACAACAATTAAAAAGATGAGTATAAACCAAATTATTGAAACCTATAAAGTAAACCCGGATAGAGCAGATGTATTAGAACACTCCGCATACATTTATTTAAAAATATTAAAACTTGCCAACATAGAAAACCTATTTGCACCAAGTGCCGGACTTAAAGATGGGATTTTGTTTGAGCTATTAGAAAAATATAATCGAACTAGAACAGCGCTTTCAGTTTAAGTTCAAACAAATCATACAGTCCATAAATTACTATACTGTAAAGTAAAAAACCTATCAACATAAATCGTTTGATGCGCCATTTGTTGGGCTCAAATATTGATGCTAATATAGTTCCTAATGGTACAGAAAGTATTAATGGAGTAAGCAATACAATTGCATACAACTCGTATTTGATGATAAAACGATAAATTTTCCGTTTGGTTTTACTTACCGGTTTTTCTGTTTGTGGCTTTGGTGGAACTATTTTGTTATACAACCACACAATCCAATCCCATAAGTACAAATAAAACAAAACACCAAGCATACCACCACCTACCGTAGTTATAATTGTTTCAACAAAACTTAGCTTTAATCCTATTGCGGTTATTACTCCAACAAAATATTTAACGGAACTGGTAAGAGCAACGGATAAATATTTTAAAAACAGTTCGTTCATTAGCGTCAAAGATAGCTTTAATTATTGGTGTGCTTTATAATTAGCAACCGCTTTTCTTACGTTTCCATATTTATTTAACAACTCTTCGCCTTTTTTTACAGAAACATGAAGTTCTTCGGCTATCATGCGTGCACCTCTTTTCACTAATTTGTTATTTGTTGGAGTCATTTCTACCATTTTATTTCCTTTTACTTTTCCAAGCTTAATCATTAGACTAGTACTTATCATGTTTAAAACCAATTTTTGTGCAGTTCCACTTTTCATACGTGTGCTGCCTGTTACAAACTCCGGTCCTACCACTACCTCAATGGGGTATTGTGCTGCTTCGGCTAACCTGCTTTTTTTGTTACACACAATACATCCCGTTATAATGCCTTTTTTGTTTGCCTCTTTTACTGCACCTATTACATAAGGAGTTGAACCACTTGCCGCAATTCCTATTAACACGTCCTTTCTTGTTATCTTAAATTGCTGTAAATCTTTCCAACCTTGTTTCTCATCATCTTCAGCAAATTCTACCGCTTTGCGTATTGCAGTATCGCCACCTGCAATTATACCAATTACCAAATCAAACGGAACACCAAATGTAGGAGGGCATTCGCTTGCATCAACTATTCCTAATCTTCCGCTTGTACCTGCACCAATATAAAAAAGTCTTCCACCATCTTTCATTTTGCTATATGCCGCTTCTATTAATTTCTTTATGTTTGCTAATTGTTTTTTTACAACTATCGGTACTGATGTGTCCTCTTTATTAATAGCTGTAAGCAATTGCGTAGTACTCATTTTTTCCAAATTATTGTATTTGGATGATGCTTCAGTGGTTCGGTCATCTTTATTTATCCTTGCTGACGGCTTATTCATACTATTATGTTTCTGTGTTT
>JACFNJ010000204.1 GCA_019454865.1 Bacteroidia bacterium | reverse complement strand
CAAAACTTTCACAACAGCAATTTCTACAATTCTATCTGCACTAATATTAACGCCAGTGGTTTCTAAATCTATAAACGCCAATGGGCGATTTAACTGTAATGGCATGTAAAAAAATTTGTGGCGAAAGTAATTAGGATTTATTATAGTTAAGGACTAATTATTTCATTTGACACTGTTACAGTACGATACTTTCTAATAACAATTAGACATAATTTAAAATTGAAGATTGATATATAGTAAAGTTTATATTATTTTCACAAAATAAAATAACAATTAGGTATGATAGACAATTATAAGTTTGACTCTAACTCTCCTTCATTTTATGAAGATGAATTCCCAAAATTTTGGCAAATGACAAGATGGGAAAAACTTGCTTTTATCGGATTAGTGAATAAAATCAACCCTGAAGTTGCAATTGAAATAGGAAATGCACAAGGAGGAAGCTTGCAAGTTTTAAGTAAAGTGTGTAAAAAAGTATATGCCTTAGATTTTAGCAATGAAGTACATGGAAAATTAAAAAATGAGTTTACAAAAAATGTTGAATTCCATACTGGTGATTCTAAGGTTTTATTACCAGAAATTTTAAAAAAGATAGAATTAAATGGTGATAAACTAGGTTTTATTCTCATTGATGGCGATCATTCAACAGAAGGTGTAAGGGCAGATATTAATTCAGTTTCGAATAATTACATTCCCATTGTTGATTTATATATAATATTCCACGATAGTTTTAATCCAATTTGTAGAAAAGGAATTATAACTGCTGATTGGACAAAAAATGATTATGTACATTTTGTTGATATAGATTTTTTACCGGGTAATTTTTTTAAAGATAAATATCATAATTCCGAAAAAGGTTCAATATGGGGCGGTTTATCACTTGCTGTACTAAAGCCTCAAAAAAGAGTAGGTGAACTGATTGTTAGGGAAAGTTTACAACCTACGTATAATCTAATGTTTAAGTCTTCACGCTACAATAAAATAACATATAGACTACGACGTTTTTTTAACCATTAAATATTTTTTATGAAAAAGTATCTAAGTTGTTTATTAGTTCTACTAGTTAGTATTAGCTTTTTTGGACACTCGCAAGGTTGGGTAGGAAAAGGACACGGCATTTTATATACCACAGGATCTGTAAGATTTGAAGGAATCACTAATGTAAATGAGTCCAAGGTTTTAGTTATTGATAGTGACGGTAATGTGTTTTGGAGAGATGCTTCTACAATTGGAAACCCAAATGCTTGGCTTTTAGGGGGCAATAATATCACAGGTTCTAGTCAGTATATCGGCACTAACAACAACTATGACTTTATCATACGAAGAAATAATTCTGAAAGAATTTGGGTTCAAGATAATCGTTTTGTTTCTTTTAGAAAATTACATATTGGATTACCCTCATCACTTTTAGGTGGGTCGCCCTCGACACAATTAAATAGTTTTAGTGGAAGTTATTTAGGTAGCCAAGGAATTCTTGAAATCGAACATGGAGACTTATTTTTAAGAGCATTTAATGGAGTAAGTATAGATAAGTATGGAGGTATGGATGGCTCATCAGCAACGTATGCAAATGGGTTACAATCTCCTCCAGCTGGAACAACAGGATATACGGGTTCAGGTTCATTTTCTTTGAGGACAAGGATAAACAGTACAACTTTTAGAACTGATTTTTTTAATGATTTCTTTGGTAGAACAGGAATCGGAACAGGCTCTGCAGCTCCAACAACTAAGCTTCACGTGGATTGTACTATTCCTTCTGAATATTCTGCAACGAGTGGCGTAAGTTTTGAGAACCTACAATCTGGTGAAGGGTATATATTGGTTATTGATGAAGATGGTTATGTTTTGAAAAGTAGTATGACTGAATTCAGATTAAATCAAACTAACTCAGACAGCAAAAAAAATCTTGAACTACAAAACAAGATAGATGATTTGCAAAAACAAATTGAAGAACTAAAAAAAATATGTGCAACTTCTATTCCTATAACATTAAAGTAATAATTTTTTTAAAAACAAAAGCTGACTTTCAAGTCAGCTTTTGTTGTGTTAGTGCTACTTGTTTTCTGTAAAAAAGTTGAAGAAAATTCCTCACAATCCCAAATACTTACAAATGTTAGCCTAAGTATAAACCCTTACTTTTGCAACAAATTTTTTGCTATGGATATTAAAAATAACATTCTTGAAACCATTGGTAATACACCATTAATTAAACTCAATAAAATAACTAAAGACATTCCATGTACTGTATTAGCTAAGGTAGATTATTTTAATCCAGGCAATAGTATTAAAGATAGAATGGCTTTAAAAATGGTTGAAGTTGCTGAACAAGAAGGAAAATTAAAACCAGGTGGCACCATTATAGAATGTACAAGTGGTAATACAGGTATGGGGCTTGCATTAGCTGCATGTGTGAAAGGTTATAAATGTATTTTTGTTACCACAGATAAACAAAGTAAAGAGAAAGCAGATATTTTAAAAGCAGTAGGTGCAGAGGTAATTGTTTGCCCAACGAATGTAATGCCTGAAGACCCTAAAAGTTATTATAGTGTAGCCAAAAGATTAGCAACAGAAATTCCTAACTCTTATCATTTTAATCAATACGATAATTTAGCCAATCGTTTAGCTCATTATGAAAGCACAGGTCCTGAAATTTGGCAACAAACCGATGGAAAAATAACACATTTAGTTTGTACAGCAGGTACAGGAGGTACAGTTACAGGAACTGCTATGTATTTGAAAGAAAAAAATCCAAATATTAAAATATGGGCAATTGATGTGTACGGCAGTTTGCTTACCAAATATTTCAACACTGGTGAAATAGACATGAATGAAGTACACCCCTATATTAGCGAAGGTTTTGGAGAAGATTTTGTTCCTCAAAACTATGATATGAGTGTGATTGACCATTTTGAACAAGTAACAGATAAAGATGGTGCTGTAATGGCAAGAAAATTAGCCAAAGAAGAAGGTATTTTTTGTGGTTACAGTGCTGGCAGTTGTTTACAAGGCTTAATGCAACTAAAAAAAGAATTGAAAAAAGATGATGTAGTAGTTTGTATTTTTCATGATCATGGCAGCCGTTATGTAGGAAAAATTTATAACGACCAATGGATGATGGAACGTGGCTTTTTAGAAGTAAAAACATTTAAAGATATTGTAAGTGGCAGAGTAGGTAAAAAATTAATTACAGTACAAGAAAATGATACAGTAGCAGCTGCTGTAGAATTAATGAAGAAGTACGATATAGAACATATACCTGTTATGGAAAATAACGCACTAAAAGGAAGCATTAGCGAAGCAGGTTTATTTTTAAAAGTATTTAATAACTCCGAAATAAAAGATGCATTGGTAGCAACTGTTATGGAAGCTGCTTTTCCTGTAGTTGAGTTTAATACACCTATAGAAAAATTAAGCAATCTTATTACCAAAGAAAATGGTGCTGTTTTAGCCAAAGACGAAACTACAGGCGATTATCATATTGTTACCAAATATGATGTATTACAAAGTTTGACGAAGTAGAAGTAGAAAATAGTTGCATGAATTTAAAAATAAAATTATTGCATAAGCATTAATAATATAGTGCTTGATCTAATGTATTTATACATAACCTATCTTTACAACAAATTCATTTTAAAACCTTTTTGTCATCATGAAAAAAATTCTTTTTTTAGCAACAAGTTGTTTTATTTTTGGGAGTTGTAATAAGAATGACAGATATGACAACCTAAGTCAAACTTCTGAAAAACATATATTTGAACAGTTTACAAAAGTAACCCAAGGCTTACACCCTGCATTACAAAAAATTGCTGATAAGTTAAAAGAGAAAAATACTGAAACTCCTTTTATTGTACAGGTAGG
>JACFNJ010000203.1 GCA_019454865.1 Bacteroidia bacterium | reverse complement strand
ACCTGTTTTAGGTGCTAGTATAATATACTCTGCTAGGTCAGTATAAGGATACATGTATATGTATTTTCTGTTAGCTAAATGAGGCACCAAGTTATCTTGAGCACTAATTGCATCCGTATTATTTATAGGTAATTTCTTCATTTCATTTCGAATGACTTTTATATGATTCTCCTGCTTATAGTGCCTTTGCAAGAAAAATGCAGTATTGGTTTTGTCATACCAAATAGAAACTCTTCGATCAATTTTTTTAATTGTATAAATAAAAGTAACTAAGGCAACACATGCGGCTGCTCGTACTTTAAATTTTTCAGTTTTATTCCAATCGCTAATAAAGGTTATTGATGCAATAACCAACACCGGAACAAACTCAATACTATAATGATAATTAATGCCCCAACGTGCAGCATCGCTGTTAAATAATTTTTGAGCAAAAATTGGAATTAACATTACAAGAAATTGTGGCTTAAAAAAAAGAAAAATACCGCCACTTAATAAAACCGAGAAATGCAATTCGGATTTTATACCATTATAAATTTGTTCATTTGAATAGTTCTCGAAAAGCAAGCTAAAAATGTACTCAGGACGATTAATTAAATTCAAAACAAAGTCTTTTGGCGTTTCACCAAGTGCTTTGTACATCCCTTTGTATAAATAGGTCATTCCGGGATCTTGAAATAGAGGAATAAAAATCTTAACTACAAAAACAAAGTAAGCACCGGAAACAAGAAACAATATAAAAAACAACTTACGCAACTGCCTATCGTTATAAAAATGGATAACCAAACCCAAGCAAATAAATATTCCATACAATGCCATGTTTTCTTTACTCAATAGTACCATTGCCCAACAAGCCAATAATGGTTTTATATTTTTTTGTAAAGCAAAAAGTAATATCCAAGGAACCAACATTGCAGCAGTAACGTTGTTATGAAAATCAAAAGCTAATGCAGAATACACTCCCCACATCCCAAAAAATTGAACTAATGCAAATATGGAAATCGTATTGTTTTTGCTATACAATCGTGAGAAATGTAAGATACCAACTCCTCCAAAAACTAACAATGCTATTTGAATTAGCAGCAAAGTATAGCTGCCAAAAATCCAATACAATGGTGCAAATAAAATAAAAACGGGTTCTAGATGGTCGGCAAAAGCATTTGCTATGGTAGGTTGTTGGATGGGTGTATAATTCCAACTGAAATGAGAATACGAATAAAGCATGTTGTTGTAAATCCCTAAATCATAAGCATACGTTCTAAACAAGTAATGATTAACCAATGATATACTACAAAATACAAGTGTAAACACACCAAATATGCTGTATATAATTGCCTTTTGCTTTGCTGTATAAAATTGAAATGTCAGATCTTTATTCATCATCTTTATGAATTAACACACCATTTTCATCTATATTTATACTATCATCCTCAATACTATCCGGTGCTATTTTAATGTACTTTTTAGCTAATCCCGAAATATTGATATGGTGTGTTAGCCCAATAGTATCTTCCGGTGTCAATACATTTCTTCTAATCATTAAGCCGCCTAATGATGTAAAATGTCTTCCAATATAATCTTTCAATTTACCGTCTTTGCCAAAACGCCACATAAATTTTTTCGGACTTGGTATTATAGTTGCTAAAAACATGGATTCACTTAATGTTAAAGCATAAGGCTCTTTTTCAAAATAAAACCGTGAAGCCTCTCCTATTCCATATACATTAGGCCCCCACTCTATTATATTCAGATACACATCAAACATCCGCTCTTTGCTACTTAATCGATTATTTTCTAAAATATAAACCAACAAAATTTCTTCTAATTTTCGGGAGAGTGTTTTTTCACGTGTAAGAAATACATTTTTTATTAATTGCATACTAATAGTACTTGCACCACGAGCAAATTTTTTCTGTCTAATATTTTTAATAATGGATTGCCTGAATGCCTCATCAATAAAACCACGATGATAAAAAAAAGAAGGATCTTCCGTTGTTAGAACAGTTTTACGTAACAGTGGCGATATTTCATCCAGTGTGTAAAAATCAGGATTTTCTGTACTTACCAAAATACTACGTTGTGGTTTCCCGTTTTCAATTGGGGTATATACAAAATCGGTATTCAATTTTCCTAAGTTAGCTTCACCATATTTAGTTATACGCAATCCATCTTTTGATAATGAACTCTCAAAAACTAAATCTCGCGGATTGGATTCATCATAAAAGAAATCTAAACGGTAACTAAAACTACCTTCTGCTTCCATTCCTTTAAAATGATTAAATAATCCTTCGGGTAATGAATTTATAAAATCTTGAGCCAATACATTTCCTGTAACAATATTTAATTGAAACGTTTTATTCGGGCTACGTTGATACTTAATAAATGGATGAAAAACCAATTGATTAAACACAATTGTTGACGTACTATCAATTGCTATAAAATTAGAACCAACACGTAATGAATAATCAAACTCGGCTTTATTAATTTCAACATCTTTCTTTGAAATTTTTGGATGATTAACCATAAAATTAGAAATACTTGCTAAGCCTTTAATTTCTAATTCACCACCTGTCAAATCTATGTTATCTAATTTTAATCGAATACTATCAAAACCTGTAACTAAATTAAATCGTTCTTGCAAGTATGGCAAAACAATATTTCCGGTATCTTTTGTGAAAATTCGTAAATCCGCTTTCTGTTTTCTTGGATCAGCCGTTCCGCTTACTAACCAAGTTTGAGGATGTGTATATTCTTGTGTTGATAGATTAATGCTTTGCACACCAATAGTTGCATTTACCAATTGATTATTTAATGTTAAGTCATTAATCTTAGTTTCTATCTTCTGATTAAAATCTCTTAGATGTAAAGAAACGTTTTGGATAGTAACTTCAAAAGGTAAAAAGCTAAGTACCTTGCGAATTAATTTATAACTCGACTTTGCCAGATTATCATCTGATTTTGTAGTAATAGTCTCAACTTGCGAACTATCTTTTGCTTTAATAAATACGTTTATATTTTTACCTCGTTCATCATTTACCAAATTCAAATACCCACTATTAACTTCAAGCTCGTTTAACCGAATATCTTTAAAAAGTAAATGCCATAAATCAACACTTGTTTGTAATTGCTGAATATAAACTAATGTATCAAAACCATCTGGAACAACACTAATATCCGATACTTGAATTGTGTTTAACCCTTTAAATTTTGCATCTTTAATTTTGAACGATGCATGATAGTTGGTATTAACCTTAACAGTAACTTTATCAATTACTTTTTTTAAAATTACATTTCGAAAAGAAAAAAAACCAACAATAGATAGCAATAAAAAAACACCGGTTAATATAACCAGTGTTAATGTTATTTTTTTTATCTTTCCTTTACTAAGCATTATTTAATGAAAGAAAGTATAAAATTAGATTTGCATTATTTCAGCTTCTTTTGCTGCAGAAAGTTCATCCACCTTTTTAATGTGAAGGTCTATAGTTTTCTGCACATTGGTCTCTGCTGTTTTTGCTTCGTCTTCAGGTAAACCTTCTTTTTGTAAACGTTTAATATTCTCATTGGCATCTTTGCGTAAATTTCGGATTGTAATTTTTGCATTTTCTGCTTCTGATTTTACTTTTTTTACTATGTCCTTTCTGCGTTCTTCAGTTAGCGGAGGTAATACAACACGTATTACTGAACCATCGTTGCTTGGGTTAAAACCAAGGTTTGAAATTATAATACCTTTTTCAATTGCCTGTAACATGGTTTTTTCCCATGGCTGTATTGAAATTGTTTTTGCATCCGGTGTATTAACATTAGCAACCTGACTTAGTGGAACAAGATTCCCATAATACTCAACTTTAACAGCATCAAGCA